>CAKUHM010000120.1 GCA_934655835.1 uncultured Collinsella sp.
GCGCACGTCGCGCAGAACGAGGTTCTCAAAGAGCATCCCCAACGTTTGCATATCGCCAAGCAGCCGCTCAGGGGTAGCCCCCAGCAACACCGCCGCAAGTGACGGGTCGCAGAAGTAGCGCTTGGGACGCACGCGAACGCGGGCCTTCGAGCGCACATACTGGCTTGCTCTCTCGCACAAGCTCGTCCGAAAACCCAAGGTTTGCAGGTCACCGCTCCTGCAGCACCAGCGGGCGACGTCATCCTGCGAAATTACGCCATTCTCAATGCAGTTTTTACGCCGTTTTCATTGTAGGTTTTACGCTCGGCATCCTTGGCGCGGCGCTTGCTCAACCACCGGACCAGCGAATTGCCCGGATTCTGGGACGTGCTTTCCGCCAAAGGGAAAGCGCGTCCCATTCCGAGCATCACATCAGAGCGCTTGGTTATCTCCGCTCGCACATCTCGGCAAACGAGATCAGCTTGACGTCTCCCCTACTCTCCGCGGCATCCCGACATCCCTGCGTAAAACCGCTTTTTGAGAAAAGTACATAGCTTTTTCGCTGCCGCCTAAAGAGCTCGCTTCGGTGCACGAGTTTTTGCAGCACGTCTTCGCCCGCCGGTTCATTGCGCCATTTGCACTCCGCAAACAGCGCAGCGCCCTCGCCATCATCAACAATCAAGTCGATTTCTTCCTGCGTATGCGTGCGATTATCCGTCCCCCACCAGCGCCCGACGCTCGCCGGAACCACATCGAGTTGGCCCGCCCGCGCGAGTTCGTACACGTATTGCCTGCATATAAGCTCAAAGACCGTGCCCATGTAATCCGATACGTGCGGCTCAATGCGCTTATACGCCATCTCGGCCATATCGTTTTGAATCAGCCCGATGTTCTGCGGCACAAACTTGTACCAGAACCTAAACATCTGGTCGCTCAGTAGATACACGGCCCGCTTATTGCTCGTCTCGTTTAGGGGCAGCTCGCGCTCGACAATCCCAAGCGACGCCAGCTTATCCACATAGCTCTTTACGTTGCTCGCAGGGATTCCCGTAGAGCTCGCAATCTCCGAGATCTTCGAGCGCCCCTGAGCAATTGCTTGCACGATCGCATCATATTGCTCGGGATTGCGGCACTCTTGCATTAGCAGGTTACTCGGCTCCTCAAAGAGATAGCCCGTAGGAGTAAGAAAAAGACGTTTGATGTTGTCCTTGAGCGGTGCGGCAGGATCGACTTTCTCGATATATGCGGGAATGCCGCCCGTCATGCCATAGCAAACCGCAGCGTCTTCGCGACTCATGCTCTGCCACAGGCCGAGGGTCGTCGTAAAATCGAGCGGCATGATCTTAAACTGGGCCGTACGCCTACCGTATAGTGGGCTCTCGTAGCCCAACACCTGTTCCTCCATAAACGAAAGAGACGAGCCGCATAGAATCAGCATGAGCCTGGTCTCTTTGTACAGGTGATCAATCTTGTCTTGCAGCAACGAACTGATCTCGGGATTCGATTGGGCGAGATAGGGATACTCGTCAATCACGACAATCAAACGTTCCGTGCGAGCCATGGTGGCCAATGCATCGAACGCCTCGTCAAAGCTACGAAACGACACGACTGCAGCACCAACCGAGCCTGCAAGTATCGCCTGGCTAAAGCCGTGCAGGTTTGCCTCTGCATTGGTGCGACGAGCTTGAAAGTAAATAGCCTTCTTGCCTTGGATGAACTCTGTGATAAGGCGCGTTTTACCCACGCGACGACGGCCGTAAATCACAGGCATTTCAAATGAGCCCGTGCCATACAGTCGATTGAGCTCGGACATTTCCGCTGTTCTTCCGATAAACATAGGGCCATCCTTCCTTTACGTTATAGCTAGCTATATTATACCTTCATATAATATAGCTAGCTATAACGTAATTCGACGACCGACGCACACAAAGGGGGGCAGTACACCGCCGCACGTGGACCGCTCCGGAAACTGCACCCCATTCTGAGCGCCAAATCCGGGACGCAGCTTCCGTATGCGGAGGCGCTCCAAACAAAAGGCCCCGGCTCGCGATGGAGCCGGGGCCAAAGGCGCAGCATATGCAGTTGATGTTGAGCGCGAACAGCTCGTCAGTAATGGCTGTCCGCGCCCTACCCTACCCGCGGTGACGGGCGCGGCTGTACGGCGTATCCACCATGGGCAGATCCGGACGCAGCTTGCCGTCAAACGCGCGGTAGGCATTCTGCACGGCAGGTGCCGTGGGGATCGTGGCGATCTCGCCGATACCCTTGCCACCGTATGCCACGGGCAGCAGCTCGTCCTTCTCCACGTAGATGGCGTGGATATCCGGAATCTCGGGCGCACGGAACAGCCCGAGCGTGCCGTACCTGGCCTGGGGCACGCAGTCCTTGAGCGGCCAGTCCTCGGTAAGCGCATAGCCCATACCCATGAGCACGCCACCTTCGATCTGACCCTGGATGGAGATGGGGTTGACCACCTTGCCGGAATCGTGCGCGGCATAGACCTCGCTCACGCGGCCGTCGTCGTCCAAAATGACCACATGCGTGGCAAAACCGTAGCAGATGTGGCTCTTGGGGTTGGGAACGTCAGCGCCCAGCTTGTCGGTCGGCTCCAGATACACGTAGCCAAACTCGCATCCCTCGAGCACCTTGATGGCGGCCGCAGGATCCTGAGGATGCATGCCCTGGCCGGCGACGAGCTCCTGCGTGCGCAGCTGATAAGCGCGGCCGTCGTCGTACTCGATCTTGACGCCGTCGCCATGCGCGCTCACGGGAGCATCGGGCGCAGGCTTGCCGGCCTCGATGCCAACCATGGCATCGCGCAGCAGGAAGGCGGCACCGCGCACGGCCTCGCCGGTTACGACCGTCTGACGCGAACCAGACGTGGTGCCGGAGTCGGGGGCGTTTTCGGTGGAGCACTCGCCATTGGCAATGCAGCTCAGCGGCAGACCGCATGCCTCGGCAACATCCTGCAAAAAGACGGTGTTGCAGCCCTGACCGATGTCGGACGTGGCGGCATAGACCACGGCGCGGCCACCCTCAACGCGAATCTTGCAGCGGCCGGCATCGGGCAGGCCCACGCCCACGCCGGCATTCTTCATGGCGCAGGCAATGCCGGCGTGTCCGGGATGCGCATAGTAGGCATCCTTGACCTCGAGCAGCGTCTCCTTAAGCGCCGTGGAGCAGTCGGCAATCTGGCCGTTGGGCAAAACCTCACCCGGCTCGATGGCGTTACGGTAGCGGATCTCCCACGGGTCCAGGCCGACCTTCTCTGCCAGCAGGTCGATGAGACTCTCGAGCGCAAACTCGGACTGGCAGACGCCAAAGCCGCGGTACGCGCCGGCAGGCGGGTTGTTGGTGTAGTAGCCAAAGCCGCGAATGTCGGTGTTCTGGTACTTGTAGGGACCGACGGCATGCGTGCAGGCGCGCTCGAGCACCGGACCGCATAGCGACGCATAGGCGCCGGTATCAAAGTTGATCTCGCAGTCCAGGCCGGTAAAGTTGCCCTCGGCGTCGCAACCCAGCGTAAAGGTGCCGTCCATGGCGTGGCGCTTGGGATGGAACGCGAGCGACTCGGCGCGGGTGAGCTTGCACTTCACAGGACGCTGGAGCTTATAGGCAGCAAGCGCGGCCAGGTGCTGGACGGACACGTCCTCCTTGCCGCCAAAGCCGCCGCCCACGAGCATGGTCTCGACGACCACGCGCTCGGGCTCGTTGTCCCAGCCAAACATGTGGGCACACTCTTTGCGCGTGTCGTAGGCGCCCTGGTCGGTCGACTGCACCTTGACGCCGTTCTTGTACGGGAAGGCAACGGCGCACTCGGGCTCCAAGAAGGCATGCTCGGTAAAAGGCGTGGTAAAGCGCTGCGTCACGGTAAACGCGCTCTCTGCCAGCGCCTTGGCGGCGTCGCCGCGCGTCACATGGCGGCTCTGGCACACGTTGTCCTTGAGCTCCACCGTGTTGCCAAAGGCAAAGAAGCTGTCGTGCAGGCGCGGCGCGTCGGCAGCCTTGGCCTCAGCGATGTTGCGCACGGGCTCCAGCGGCTCGTAATCGATCTTTACGAGCTTCTTGGCCTTCTCGAGCGTCGCCTCATCCTCGGCGACCACCAGCACGATGGCATCGCCCACGCAGCGGGTAATATCGCCCTGGGCGATCATGACATCCCAGTCCTGGATAAGGTGGCCGACCTGGTTGACCGGCACGTCCTCGGCCCGCAGGATGCCCACCACACCGGGCAGGGCCTCGGCCTTGGAGGTATCGATGGAGAGCACACGGGCGCGCGGATACTTGGAGCGCACGGCGCTGGCGTAGGTCAGACCCGGTTGATCGAGCTCGTCGATGTCATCGGGGTATTTGCCCTCGCCGAGCACCTTCTTGCGCACGTCAATACGGAAGGCGCGCTTGCCCACGCCGTAGTCATCGCCGCGCTCCAGGTCCTCGTCGATCTGCTTTTCGCCGCGGAGCACCGCAGCGGCCAGCGCAATGCCCTCGATAATCTTCTTGTAGCCGGTGCAGCGGCAGACGTTGCCGCGGATGGCGTACTTGATCTGCTCCTCGGTGGGCTCGGGGTCCTCGGCGATGAGCGCAGCACCCGCCATGACCATGCCGGGGATGCAAAAACCGCACTGCACGGCACCCACAGCGCCAAAGGCGTACACAAAGGCCTCGCGCACGTCCTGGGGCAGGCCCTCGACAGTCACGATGTTACGGCCGGCGGCAAGAGCGGTGGTCAGCACGCACGCCTTGACGGCCGCACCGTCCACATGGATGGTGCAGGTACCGCACGCACCCTCGGAGCAGCCGTCCTTGGCGGAGTGAATATGCAGGTCGTCGCGCAGGTAGCGTAGCAGCGGCTTGTTTTGGGTCGTCGTGTGCTCGACGCCGTTAACGGTAAAAGTGAATTCCTGTGCCATGGTGATTCCCTTCTACACGCCGGCGGCGATGCCGGTGCGGTCGTG
>CAKUHM010000121.1 GCA_934655835.1 uncultured Collinsella sp.
CAGGATAATCGCGGCGGCCGGCAGCGTGAGCACGGTGACGCCGGTGAGCGGCAGGCTGATCGAAAGCATCATGACGAGCACGCCGATGATCTGCGTGACGGACGTAATAAGCTGCGTCACGCTCTGGTTGAGCGACTGGCCGAGCGTATCGACATCGTTGGTGATGCGGCTGAGCACGTCGCCCTTGCTGTGACCGTTGAAGTAGCTCATCGGCACGACAGCGATCTTGGCGGCGATCTCCTTGCGCATGCGGTAGCAGATCTTTTGCGTGACGCCGGTCATGAGCCAGCCCTGGATCAGGCTGCAGGCAGAGCTCGCCAGATACAGGCAGAGCAAAAAGCCGAGCGTCTTGGCGATCCAGTCAAAGTCGACATCGCCGGTACCGTTGACCTTGGCAACCAGGCCCTCGAACAGTTTGGTCGTAACCTGGCCGAGCACCTTGGGTCCCACAATGTTAAAGATAACCGAGCACACGGCGAAGGCGACGGCGGCGAACACGGCAATCTTGTGCTGCCCGATATAGCCGAGCAACTGCCTCATGGTGCCCTTAAAGTCCTTGGCCTTTTCGCCGCGGCCCATGCCGCCCATGCGGCCCATGGGTCCACGCTGACGGGTGGGCTTGGGAATCTGAGTCTTGGTCTCGTCTGCCATTAGCGCTCGCCTCCTTCCATAACGGCTGCAATCTCTTCTTGGGTAAGCCCCAGCTCCTCGGCGGAAAGCTGCGACTGCGCGATCTCCAGATACGCCGGGCAGCCGTGCAGCAGTTCCTCGTGCGTGCCCGTGCCTACCACGTGACCGTCGTCGAGCACGATGATCTGGTCGGCGTGCATGATGGTTGCGATGCGCTGGGCCACGACTACCAGCGCGGCGTCGGTGACGTTCTTGGCCAGCTCTTCGCGCAGGCGCGCGTCGGTCTTGTAGTCGAGGGCGCTAAACGAATCATCGAACACCACGACCTCGGGCTTTTTGGCCAGGGCGCGGGCGATGGCCAGACGCTGGCGCTGACCGCCCGAGACATTGGAGCCGCCCTGGCTGATGGGGGAGTCGTAGCCGCCCTCGCGCTCGGCGATAAAGTCCTCGGCCTGGGCGATGCGCGCGGCCTGGTGCATGTCCTCGTCGCTCACCATGTCGCCGGCAAACTTAAGGTTGCTCTCGACGGTGCCCGAGAACAGGCGTCCCTGCTGCGGGATATAGCCAATGCGGCGGCGCAGCTCGGAGAGGGTCATGTCACGCACGTCGACGCCGTCGAGCGAAATGCTGCCGCCCGTGACGTCGTACAGACGCGGGATCAGCTGCACGAGCGTGGACTTGCCCGAGCCCGTGGAGCCGATGATGCCGAGCATCTGGCCGGCATGCGTGGTGAAGTTCACGCCGCTGATCACATCGGCGCGGGCATCGGGGTACTGGAAGCTCACGTCGCGGAAGCGCAGCTCGCCGCGCGGCGCGCTGGCTGCGGGAAGCTTGGGCGAGACGGGGTCGTTAATGCTCGTGGGGCAGGTGATGACCTCCTCCACGCGCTCGGCGGCAACCTCGGCGCGGGGCAGAATGACCGACACCATGGTGAGGATCATAAACGCCATGACGATCTGCATGGTGTAGGAGATAAACGCCATCATGTTGCCGACCTGCATCACGCCGTCGGACACGCCCTGCGCGCCAAACCAGACAATGAGCACGGTGATGCAGTTCATGACGAGCATCATGAGCGGCATCATAAAGCTCATGGCGCGGTTGGTGTAGAGCTGCGTGGTCATCAGGTCGAGCGAAGCCTTGTCAAAACGCTCGAGCTCATGCTCCTCGCGGTTGAACGAGCGGATGGGCATAAGACCGTCGAGCAGCTCGCGGGCGGTAAGGTTCACGCGGTCCACAAAGCTCTGCATCTTTTTGAACTTGGGCATGGTGAGGCCCATAAGCACGCCGACGACGGCCGAGACCGCGATGATGGCCACGGCGATGGTCCACTCCAGGCCGGTGTGGTTGGCCAGGACGCGCATGACGGCGACGATGCCCATGACGGGGGCCATCAGGCACATGCGGATAAACAGGGTTGCGGCCATCTGAATCTGCTGAATGTCGTTGGTGCAGCGGGTGATGAGCGAGGCCTGGCTAAACTTGCCCACTTCGGCCGGCGAGAAGTGCATAACCTTGTTGAAGGTCTCGCGGCGCAGGTCGCGGGCGATGGAGCAGGCGGTGCGCGAAGCCACGGCACCGGTCAGGATGGTGGCGACCAACGATACCAGACACAGACCAAACATCGTGGTCGCCATGCGGCCCAGGTAGGCGTTCTGCACATCGGCGGGGTCGATGCCCTGTGCCTTGTACTCGTCCTGCACATAGCTCACGGCGCGTTGGGTCACGATGGAGCCCGACATGGAGCCCATTTTGTCCGCCATACCGTTGGCGCCCTCGACGAGCTTGTCCTGGTCGATGAGGCCGCCTTCAACGCCTAGACGCAGGCTCTTCATGGTGATCTTGCCGCCGTCGGCATCAATCTGCTTTTGCATATTCTGCGCCGCTGCGGCCTTCTGCTGCATCTCGGCGAGCTGCTCGGGCGTCATTGCGGCCATCTGCTCCGGGGTGGGCATGGCCTGGGCGGCGCTGTTATCTTTCTCGCTGGACGTGCCCATCATGTCGTCCATGGAGCTGGCGTCGATGCCCTGGTTGAGCGAAAGGACGACAGTCTCGGGCAGGCTCATGATGTCGGCAATCTTGCCGCCGTCGGCGCGCTCCTCCTCGGTGCCCTTGTACGTTCGAATGCCGTTCTTGTTCGCCTTGCTAAACACGGCCTCCACAGCCTTGGCGTCCTTGGCGCTCATAAAGAGTTCGAGGTCGTCGAGCGATTCGGCACGAATGGTGTCGGGCACGGGCGAGGCGATGCCGCCTTGCTGCACGCCCACGTCGACGATGTCGCTCATATAGGTAGGCAGTGCCAGATCGGCGTTACAGCTGATTACGATAAGTACGATAGCTGCGAACAGTGCTGGGACATGCTTTTTAAAGAGCTTGAGAATCCTCACTCGGCATCTCTCCTTTCTTGATTGCGGTCGATAATTTCGTTGGCACGTCTTAGAAGGCGCACCATCTCTTGGGTATCTGTTTCGCCGAACTGCTCGAGGAAGGCCGCGGTGCGGTCTTCGAATTCCCGACGCTTGATTTCGAGATCATGGAATCCCTTGTCGGTCACCGTGACGTGTACGCGACGACGGTCGGTCTTTGAGTGCTCGCGCTCAACCCAGCCCTTGGTTTCGAGAGCGCGTAGGATATTGGCGATGCGGGCGTTCGAGACCCAAGCGCGATCAGCGAGTTCGCTCGGCGTGAGCGAACCGCCAGCGAGTATGAGGGCGCGCATGACAGCCATCTCGCCGCCGAGAGCTTTGTCCGCAAAGCGCGAAATGCGCTGATGCATGCTGCCAAACTCAGTTAAGAGCTGACGCCCAAGCTCATGGAAATCGGTATCTTCCACCGAAAACCCCTAACACTAGAAACTATTTTCAGTGAAAGATGATACCCATGTACGCGCACCCTAACCGGCAGATTTTGAGGCATGTCCCAAAAAAACTACTTGGCCGCTAGGCAATATAAAGAGCGCATAAAGAATTAAAATCATTCAAAAATTGTAGCGTTTCAAAGAATTATCATGCACGCGGTTAGGCGAGGGGTTGTCACCACCATGACGACTGGGACTCATATAATCGCCACGTGCGATGCTCCAACTTCCCGCAAGGAGACACCTTATATAAAGGGGGATGGAGTCATGGCATTTGACTTCACGGGCAAGACCGCGATTGTCACGGGTGGCACTCAGGGCATTGGCCTCGAGATCGCCAAGGGCATCGTCGCGGGCGGCGGACACGTCGCGCTCATCGCAAGGAACGCTGCTAAGGGCGAGGCCGCTGTGGCCGAGCTTGGCGAGGGCAACAAGTTCTATCAGCTCGATGTTGCCGATGCGCCCAAGGCGCGTGAGACCGTCGAGCAGATTTTTACGGACCTGCCGCAAACCAATATCCTGATCAACTGCGCTGGCGTTATCAGCACCAAGAAGTTCGATGAGATCGATGACACCGAGTGGCGTCGCACCATCGACATCAACCTCAACGGTACCTTCACTATGATGAACGCCGTGTACCCGCACTTTAAGGCGGCCCATGCCGGCACTATCGTCAACGTGAGCTCTGTTGCTGGCAAGAGCGGTGGTGGCCTGCTCGGCACCGCTGCCTACGCCAGCTCCAAGGCCGGTGTTAACGGTCTAACCAAGGCGGTCGCCAAGGAGGGCGGCAAGTTCGGTGTTCGCTGCAACGCTGTATGCCCGTCGCTCACCCTTACCGACATGACGTCGATCCTTTCGGACGAAAACTCTCAGCGCATCATCAACGGTATCCCCCTGGGCCGCGCCGCCCAGGCAAGCGAGCCCGCGCAGATGGTGCTCTTCTTTGCCTCCGACCTTGCCAGCTTCGTGAACGGCGAGATCGGTGACTGCGACGGTGGCATCGTTCTGGACGGGTAATACCCCGCGACGATAATTCGGCGACGGCTCCTGCGACTCGGGACCGTCGCCTTCTTTCTGACAAAGGCGCGTGCGGCCGCGTGTCACACGCATCAAAAGGAGATATAAATGAGTGAATCGACTGCGGTGGAGGCGCCGGCGGCAAAGGAGCCGTTCTTTAAGATGTCCTCCATCCCGGGTGCCAATATTTTGGTGCCGCTTTTGTTGGGCTGCCTGCTCAACACGCTGTTCCCCGACCTGTTCAAAACGCTTGGCAGCTTTACGCTCGGCATGACCCAGCAGGGCGCAGGCCCGCTTGTTGGCGCTTTTTTGCTCATCGTCGGTACGACGATTTCGTTTAAGAGCGCTCCTGCCGCCGCTGCCCGCGGCGCCATCATCATCGCCGTCAAGCAGATCGTGGTCGTTGCCGTGTCGCTGCTCAT
>CAKUHM010000122.1 GCA_934655835.1 uncultured Collinsella sp.
AACGGCGACGACACCGGTGCACACCGTGGCGCCATCGCGCTCGGCGGTCAGGATATCGGTCATGGCAACGTGCTCCAGAATCTGCACGTTATCCAACTTGCGAACGGCTTGGAGCAGCTTGGTCGTGATCTCCTTGCCCGTAATATCGGCATGGAAGGCGATACGCGGGCGGCTGTGCGCGCCCTCGCGGGTAAAGTCGAGGCTGCCGTCGGCCTTGCGCTCAAAGTCCACGCCCATCGCCAGCAGGTCGTTGATGACCGAGCGGCTCGAGCGGATCATGATGTCAACACTCTCGCGGCGGTTCTCGTAATGGCCGGCGTGCATGGTGTCTTCAAAGAAGGCGTCGTAGTCCGAGCCCTCGGGCAGCACGCAGATGCCGCCCTGCGCGAGCATGGAATCGCACTCGTCGACGGCGCCCTTGGAGAGCATGATCACGCGCGTGCTCGTCGGCAGATTGAGCGCCGCGTACAGGCCCGCCACGCCGCAGCCGGCAATGACGACGTCACATTCCATATCGGGGTATTGCTTGGTTTCCACAGGAATCCTCTCCCTTGAATGTGACAAAGGGACTGTCCCTTTGTCACATTGTTTTAGCGCGCTGCGTACTCGAGCATGCGGTCGAGCGTGAGCTTGGCCTGGTCGGCGGCCTCGTCCGACACGCCGATCTGCACCTCGCCCTCGCCCGTCTCCAGGCAGCGCACGAGCTTTTCGAGCGTGATGAGATCCATGTTGACGCAGGTGGGCTGCACCGCGGGGAAGTAGAGCTTCTTGCCGGTGCCCTGGCAGCGGCGCTCGAGCTCGTAGAGCACGCCGCGGACCGTCACGATGATGAACTCGCTCGCGTCGGACTCCTCGGCGTACTTGATAATGCCAGCGGTGGAGCCGATGTAGTCGGCCTCGGCAAGAACATCGGCCTTGCACTCGGGGTGCGCCAGCACGAGCGCATCGGGGTGGGCCTCCGTCGCATCGACGATCTGCTCGACGGTGATGATGTGGTGGCGCGGGCAGTAGCCCTTGTTGAGGATGACGTGCTTTTGCGGCACCTGCTCGGCAACAAAGCGGCCCAGGTTCTGATCTGGGATAAACAGGATGTGCTGTTGCGGCAGCTCGGACACGATCTTGACGGCGTTGGAGCTGGTGACGCACACGTCGCTCCAGCTTTTGATCTCGACCGTCGAGTTGACGTAGCACACCACGGCCAGGTCGTCGCCGTACTCAGCGCGCGCCGCATCGACCGTCTCGCGCTTGACCATGTGCGCCATGGGGCAGTCCGCACCCGGCTCGGGCAGCAGCACGGTCTTTGTGGGGTTGAGCAGCTTGGCGCTCTCGCCCATAAACTCCACGCCGCACAGCACGATGGTCTGCTGCGGCAGGCTCTTGGCGAGCTTTGCCAGGTAGAAGCTGTCACCGACGTAATCGGCCACAGCCTGAACCTCGGGCGCCACGTAGTAGTGCGCCAGGATCACCGCGTCACGTTGGGTTTTTAGTTGCTGAATGGCCTCGACGAGCTCTGCGGGCACCAGTGCCGCGCGCTCCGTTGCCGTCGTTGCCGATGCTAGGCCGGCCGCAATATCGCGTGCAAGCTCCGATGCATCCATGTTCGCGCTCTGTGCCATCAAGGCCCCTCTCTTTTGGCGAATCTTGGGGCTTTAGTATGACACCTAGGTTTACAGCTGACAAGACAGCTGTAAACCTAGGTGTAAAGTTGTAATAAAGATTCAATTTCGGGGCGACCCATTTTAGGCTTGGCAAGCTGAAAAGAGCCGAAATGGCCTCTTTCTAAAAATTTGACCCCTGTTTGATGCCCCAGTTTGAGGGCCGTGGGCAAAAAAGGGCAAATATGAGTACTGTTACCAGATTAGTAGCAGCGGTTTTCGATCCGTCAGCCCCATAAATCGCATTTTTGGACTCCGAATCCAGCGGCAGACGCCCCAAAATCATGCTCGCGACGCTCCCGAGACCCGTTTTGGGCCTTATTTCGCTGTTACTAAAATAGTGACAGTACTCATATTTGGCATTTTTTGCCCACCAGGTCCCGCGGCGACACAAAAAAGAGACCCGGATGGCGAAATCCGGGCCCCAGGGGGATAAGGAGGCGACTAGGCGCGGCGCCTCATGGCGTATGCCAGCAGCAGGACTGCCACGCCTGCCGCAAGTACGCCACCAGCCATGGCGTACATCCCATCGCCGACCGAAGGCAAGGTGCCCTTGCCAGCCTTCTTCTTGGACTTGGAAGACGCGGTCGTCGTGGTGGTCGTGGTCTGGCTCGAGCCGGGCGTCGGCGTCGGCTTGGCGGCCTCAGCAATGGTAAAGGTCGTCTCGGCCGTGCCCGTGGTCGAAACCACGCTCAGCTTGTGCTCACCCACACCAAGCGTCTTCACGAAGCTCGTCTTGAGCGTCACGATTGTAGAGCCCGAGGTAAGAACGAAGTTATCAGCACCGACTTCCATGTCGTCGACCAGTACCGTCTTGAAGTACTTAATCGGCGCGTTCGAACGGAAGCTCAGGTCCTTGGCGGTGTCGACCGTAATCGCCTGGCCTGCGCCCTCAATGATCGTGGGGGCCAGGATCGCGATGTCCTCGGTCTTGCCCTTCTCGCCGCAGACAGTGCACTCCTGGTGCCTCTCGCCCTTGGCCTCGGTGGTCGCCGGCCTATCGACAACCCACTCAAAGGTGTGCTCAGCCTTGTCCAGGATCTCGCCGCAGCGGCAGATGTGCCAGTGAGCCTTGGCGTCATGTGCCCAGCCGGATCCATCGGGCTCGTGCCTGAGCACGCCCTCGACCGTCACGTTCACATCGCCCTCGACATCCTTGAGCTCATAGGTGCCGTCGTCGGAGAGCTTAACGGCCTTGCCGTTGACGTTGACGGCGTAGTCCTTGCCCGTAAAGTACGCGCTATCGATGCTGATGGCGAGCTTTGCGGATCCGTGCCAGTCGAGCTCGGTCGCAGTCGAGGTGAGCGTGTAGCCTACCTGGTTGCCCGGCAGCGTCACGACGAGCTTGCGGCCCGCCTTCACGGTGACCTCGGTGGCGGGAGACTCGTCATAGTTGGCCTTAGCCTGGTAGCGTACCTCGTACACACCGGCGGCAAGGTCCTTGAGCTCGGTCACGTCCTTGCCCACGGCCTGATACTCAGCAGCACCCTGGGCACGCCACTCCATGGTGGCATCGATACCCGTGATCTTGCCGTCCTTCTTGCCGCTCACGGTCTCGGCGGTTGCCTGAACCACCGGCGCGTCCTGTGCGGCGTTCTTGATGGAGAACTCGCAGGTCAGGCCCTCGGCGGGCAGCACGTAGTTGCCCGCAGCCTTGCCCGTCAGCTCGGCGAGGGTCGCCATATAGGTGCCGACCTCGGTCTGGGAACCGTCAACGAATGCGCCAAGGTCATCCTTGCCGATAACATTGCCGAGCGTGGCCACGGGGCAGTGCTCCTTGCCGTCGTAGACGAACTCGGTGGTACCCCACGTCACGGTGAGCAGGCGTTGGTTGATGGTGAACATGCCGTCGACGAACGTAATCTCGTAGTTGGGGTTCGCACCCTCGGGCTGCGTCAGCTGCAGCTTATAGCCGCCGTCGCGTACGTCGTCGCTATCCTCGCGCTCGATCTCGAGCTCAAGTGTCTCGTCTTTGACGAGCTCGCCAGCGGTGACCGACCACTCAAAGACGGGGTCTTTCTCGCCGTAGGTCTTGGAGGCGTTCTGAGCGGTGACCGTGATCGCACGCGGCTTGACCTCGAGCGTCACCTGACCCTCAACCGTCGCACCGCCAATCATCACCCTATAGGCAACGTCCAGCGTGCCGGCGTCCTTGATCTCGGGGGCAGCGGTAGACCAGGTCTTGCCGTCGTCGGTGCTGTACTCGGCCGTCGCGCCCTCGGGCAGCGCCGAGGCATTGACCGTGTGATACGCGCCATCGTACTCGTCGGAGTAACCAGAAATGGCAGCAGCCGGGATCTCCTCACCGGGGAGCTCGTATCCGCAGACGACACACTGCTTGTGACCAAAGCCCTTCTCGGTCGCCGTGGGAGGCGTGTCAACAACCCACGTAAAGGTGTGCGCGGCCTCGTCGACCTTGCCGCCGCAGGTGCACTCGTGCCAGTGCGTGTTGCCATCGGAGAGCCACGTGTCCTTCACGGCCTCGTGCTTGCGCACGCCCTCGACCGTCACCTTCACGTCACCCTCGACGTCCTGGACGGCGAACTCGCCGCGGTCGTTGAGCGCCACGGCGTCTTCGTTGACCTTAACAACGTAGGCAGAGGGGTCGGCGAAGTAGCCGTCCTCGATGCTGATAGCAAGAGTAGCGGAGCCATGCCAGTCGAGCTCGGTCGCGTCAGTCGTGAGCTTGTAGCCGACCTGTTCGGCAGGCAGCGTCACGACGAGCTTACGGCCTGCGGCAACCGTGACCTTAGTCGCGGCAGAAGCTTCGTGGTTGTCATCGGCGCGGTAGCGCACTTCGTACGTGCCCGCGGCAAGGCCACTGAGCTCGGCCACGCCTTCGGGCACAGCCTGATACTCGCCCGAGTCCTTGGCGCGCCACTCCATGGTGGCGTCGACAGCCGTGATCTTGCCGTCAGCCTTGGCGCTGACGGTCTCGGCCACACTCTGAACCACCGGTGCGCCCTTGGGCGCCTTCTTGATAGAGAACTCGCACGTCAGGCCCGTTGCCGGCAGCTTGTAGTTGCCCTTGTCGGCACCCGTCAGCTCGGTGATGGTCGCCGTATGTTTGCCGGCCTTGACCGCGCCGCCGTCGACGTACGCACCGAGCTTATCGTCACCGACGACGTTGCCGAGGTCCGCCTGGGGGCAGTGCTCCTCGCCGTCGTAGATGAACTCGGTGGTGGCGTCCCATTTCACGGTGAGCTCGCGCTTGCCGATGGTGAACGTGCCAGGCTTGAACGTAATCTCGTAGTTGGGGTTGGC
>CAKUHM010000123.1 GCA_934655835.1 uncultured Collinsella sp.
TTCCTGAGCTTGCCGATCTCGGAAGGCACGTGCAGACCTTTCGTCATGGCCTCCTACCTTTCTTTCGGGCCTTACTGGCCGAATGTATCAGCGCCCCTCCATATGGGACGCTGCTTGCTGACAGCTCTAGTTATATCCAAATATCACCCGCAGTTCCACCTCGCCCCCGAACGGTCAACAAAGTGCGATGAACGGTATATCGCATGTGATTCCCCCATGATGTACTTCGGCGTTCTAAAGTAACTTTTCTAAGGTAAACGCTCTTTTTTCTCAAAAATCATTCGCAATTACAGCTCCAATCTTTCGATTAAGAATTGCATATCTACAACTGTTTTATGTATATAAATGACGCTTGTTCGTGTTTCTGTCAGTATTCGATGATATTCAGCTACCTATCATTCTTATTCACACATACTCACCAGTTGAGTGAGGATATAGACCGTTTTTTCACAACGCGACGGGCGTCAGCTCTATGGCTTGTCAGCGTAAGAAGTAGGTAAAGATACCGTTCACGCGATACGTCCGTGCCATAGGTCGACTAAATTGAGACAATAGAGAATAGTGTTAGGCAACCGTCCCCTGCGGGGACTGAACGGACAGATGCATATGCCGAGCAAAATCGAAAAAAAGCAAGCCGCCGCAAAGCTGCGCAAACCGCCGCGCGACTTCTCGTACACGCAGAACCGAGAGCTCAGCTGGCTGCGCTTTGACAACCGTGTGCTTGACGAAGCCTTCGACGAGACCGTTCCGCTGTTCGAGCGTCTAAAGTTCGTGTCGATTTTCGAGTCTAACCTCGACGAGTTTCTCATGGTGCGCGTGGGCGGCCTGTCCGATCTGGCAGAGCTCAAAAAACAGCCTGTCGACAACAAGAGCAATATGACCGCCTCCGAACAGGTCGATGCTGTCATGGCCGAAATGCCCGGGCTCCTTACCCGATGGGAGTCCATCTTTAAGAGCATCGAGGGCAAGCTCGACACCCTGGGCGTTCACCGCGCCCGCATCGATTCGCTTACGCCCGAGGAGCGCACCTTTGTAACCCGCTACTTCCAGGCCTACGTGTCGCCGGTCATCTCGCCGTTGGTCATTGACCCGCGCCATCCCTTCCCCAACCTGCGCAACGGTGCACTCTATCTGGCTTGTGGCCTGGACGGCGTCACCGACGAGGAGAGCCTGCTGGGCCTTATCGAGATCCCCGCCTCGATGAACCGCGTGGTCGAGATCCCCTCGCCCACCGGCACCTACTCCTACATTCTGCTCGAGGACGTCATCCTCGCCTGCCTGGACAGCTGCTTTGGCTCCTATAAGCCGCTCGACCGCGCGCTCATCCGCGTCACCCGCAACGCCGACATCGATCCGGACGGCGAGGGCGTCGAGGAGGAAGAGGACTACCGCCAGCACATGAAGCGCATCCTCAAGAAGCGCCTGCGTCTGCAGCCGGTAGTGCTCGCGGTCTCGGGGTCGCTCGAGAAGGCGACGCTCAAGACCATCCGCAAGGCGCTCGAGCTTTCTCGCCGCTCGGTCTTTACCTGCGATATCCCGCTCGACCTGGGCTACGTCTTCGGCATTGAGGGCAAGATTCCCGAGCATCTACGCAACGAGCTGCTCTTTACGCCGTTTAAGCCGCAGCCCAACCCCACCATCGATATGACCCGCTCCATCCGCGAGCAGGTGCTGCAGCACGACAAGCTGCTCTTTTACCCTTACGAGGCCATGAATCCGTTCTTGGACCTGGTGCACGAGGCCGCCTATGACCCCGAGTGCATCTCGCTGCGCATCACGCTCTACCGCGTGGCCAAGCAGAGCCGCCTGTGCGAGTCACTGATCGATGCCGCCGAGAACGGCAAAGAAGTCACGGTGCTCATGGAGCTCCGCGCGCGCTTTGACGAGCAGAACAACATCGAGTGGGCCGAGCGCCTGGAAGAGGCCGGCTGCACCGTCATCTACGGCTCCGAGGGCTTTAAGTGCCAC
Source organism: uncultured Collinsella sp. (assembly GCA_934655835.1). Next base: position 1,969 of record CAKUHM010000123.1, read on the forward strand.
TCCAAGATCTGCCAGCTCACCTATCGCGAAGGCATGGCGCTAACGCGTCTGACGCTGCTGGGCACCGGCAACTTTAACGAGAAGACGGCCAAACTCTACAGCGACTTTATGCTCATGACCGCCCACCCCGGCATCGGCGAGGACGCCAACCTGTTCTTCCGCAACCTGTCGCTGGGCAATCTGCGCGGCGATTACCGCTTCCTGGGCGTGGCGCCCGTAGGCCTCAAGCCGCTCATCATGCGCGGTCTGGATCGAGAGATTCAGCGCGCTCTCGCTGGCGAGCCCGCCCGCGTGTTCTTTAAGCTCAACTCGCTCACCGACCGCGAGGTCATCGACAAGATCGCCGAGGCATCGTGCGCTGGAGTCCGCGTGGACATGATCATCCGCGGCATCTCGTGCCTCAAGCCCGGTGTTCCGGGCAAGACCGAGAACGTGCATGTCCGCTCCATCGTCGGACGCTTTTTGGAGCACGCCCGTGTTTACGCTTTTGGCGTGGACTCGGACATGATTTACCTGAGCTCGGCAGACATGATGACACGCAACACCGAGCACCGCGTGGAGATCGCCTTCCCCGTGCTCGACCCCACCTGCCGCGGCCTGGTACACGAGTACATGGGCATGCAGCTGCGCGACAACGTGAAGGCCCGCAACCTCACGAGCGACGGCACCTGGGTCCCCGTGGAGCGTGCAGAGGGTGAGAAACCCTTCAACTCGCAGGAAGCCCTGCTGGAGCGTGCCTATCGCAACGCCGAGGCCGCGCCCGAGCCCGTCATTGAGGCGAAACCCGCCCCCGAGCCCGAGCCGCAGCCGGTAGCACCCAAGGTCCAAAAGGTCCAAGCGACCGTCATTGAGCCCGAGCCCGCACCTGCACCTCAGCCCGAGCCGCAGGTCACCAAGCCCGCACCCGAGACGAGCGCCCGTCGCGATAAGCCCGCCGGCAAGACCAAGGCCATCGAGCGCCATCGCCCCGGTCGTGTGCGCATGGGCCTGGGCCTGATCGGCCTGGGTCTTAAGACGCTCATTACCGGCAAGACGAAATAGTCGTTTGTAGAAGCAGTTTGTAGAAGCGCCCCGCATTTGAGGAAAGCCTCGGATGCGGGGCGCTTTTCCCTGCTACCATGGTGCGAACAACAACACGAATGACAGGCAGGAATATGAAGCTCACTATAGAATCGATGACCTACGGCGCAGACGCGCTGGCGCACGCCGACAACGGCAAGGCCGTCTTTGTGCAGGGCGCCGTGGCAGGCGACACCGTCGAGGCCGAGGTCGTACAGGACGGCAAGTCGTTCATGCGCGCCCGCACGACCGAGATTCTGGAGCCGAGCCCCGATCGCATTCAGCCCCCCTGCCCCTTCGTTGGCATCTGCGGCGGTTGTTCGTGGGGCAATCTCTCACGCACGGCACAGCTTGCCGCCAAAGAGCAAAATCTGCGCTCCACGCTCGAGCGCATCGGCAAGTTCGCTCATGAGCAGGTCGATAAGTTGGTACAGCCCATCTGCCACACCAAGGACGACTGGGGCTACCGCAATAAAATCGAGCTCGAACCGACCGTCGTCAACGGTCGCGTCCGCCTTGGCATGCACGGTGTCGACCCCAGCAAAATCGTGACCGTCGATGCGTGCCCGCTGTTCGATAAGCGCTTCCCGAAGGCGCTCAAATCGGTCGTCGGCGCACTCAACTATCTAAGCGGCAGCCATGACTTGGGGCTCGAACGCGTGGGCATTCGCGCATCGCGCCGCACCAAGGCGCTCGAGGTCGCGCTCTGGACGCCCACGGGTTCCTTCCCGCGCTCGCAGATCTCGCGCGTGCTGGCAGACGCCGCGCACCCCACGAGCGTAGTGCGCGTCATGAGCAAGGGCGAGAAGAAGGCCCGCCGCGTCTCCAAAGTCGAGATGCTCGCCGGCGAGGGCTCGTGGACCGAGAACATCGCCGAGGGCCAGATGCGCTTGTCTGCCCCGTCGTTTTTCCAGGTCAACACCAAGGGCGCCGAGATTTTGATTGATCTCGTTATGGACGCCCTCGACCCGCAGGAAGACGAGCTGGCCGTGGACCTGTACTGCGGCGCCGGCACCTTTACCCTGCCGCTCGCCCGCCGCTGCGATTTTGTCGCCGCCGTCGAAGCCTATGGCCCGGCCGTGCGCGATCTACGCCGTAACCTGGAGATCAACAAGCTCGATAACGTCGACGTCATCGGCGGCGACGCGGTGCGCGAGTTCCCCGACCAGGATGCCGACGTCTTGGTGGTCGACCCGCCGCGCGCAGGCCTCGCCCCCGAGGCGATCGACCTTATCGCCAGCACGAGTGCTCGCGATGTAGCCTACGTGAGCTGCGACCCGGCCACCCTGGCGCGCGATCTCAAACGCTTTGTCGAAGAGGGCACCTTCTCCCCCGTCAAGATCACGCCGGTCGACCTATTCCCGCAAACCTTCCACTGCGAGACCGTCGTCCACCTTAGGCGCAACTAGCCACTTAATCATTGCTCAGAAAAATCATTGGGAAATCGAGCGTGGCAAGCGGAGGTCTTCGGGGTATAAGACGGCTAATTGTATGCCGCCTATGAAAGGAACCCTCATGCCCAGCGTTGCCGTTCTCGCCGCCGATGGCTTTGAAACTATTGAATGCTTGACCATGGTCGATGTCATGCGTCGCGGCGGCGTGCGTGCCACGCTCGTCTCGATCATGCCCACGCGTGAGGTCGTAAGCTCGCTGCAGATCCCCGTGACCTGCGATGCGCTCTTTGATGAGATCAACTTTGACGAGTACGACTGCGTCGTGCTGCCCGGCGGCCT
>CAKUHM010000124.1 GCA_934655835.1 uncultured Collinsella sp.
ACCCGGAGGTCGTAGGTTCAAATCCTGCCCCCGCGACCAAGAACTTGCAGCTCGTCGGCTTAGCCGGCGAGCTTTTTTGTCATTCCGGGACTGTGGGGTCGACCCGGTCCTCAACTTTTCGGTCGAAAATCTCAATCTGTAACAGGTAGACCCGATTTGGGTCGCTAACTGTTACAGATCGAGACAAACTGGCAGGACGGCCTCCGTCTATCTAAATCTGTAACACGAGGGACGGATTTTGCCGAGTTACTGTTACAGATCGAGATTCTCCGGCAGTCCGGGTTTGGTTTGTCTCGAGCTGTTACATCTGGGGCCGGTTTTGGCCGGTAGATGTTACAGATCGAGACATTTGGCCAGAGCGGGCCCTGCATGCCCAATCTGACACAAGCCAACAAGGTGCAAACTAGGGAACTTTACTAGGGAACTTTACTAGGGAACTAGGGAACTTTACTGGGGAACCATGGGGCCGCCCTTGGTCAAGTTTGATCCGGACACGGTGGCCTATTTCCGGACATTCACGGACAATGTCCGGAAATAGGCTAAAAATGTCCGGAATTACCGAGTTATCCCACACTCGGTTTGCTCGGTTGCGGTTCAACATTCTGTCCGTACCCCCAAGTACACCGGCAAGGTAAGAACTGGGGAGCTTTTACTGGGGAACTTTCATCGGTCAAGTCTCATTTCGGACACGGCGGTCATTTCCGGACAGTCGCGGACAATGTCCGGAAATGGGCTAAAAATGTCCGAATACCGCTTAAAATGTCCTAAAAGAGTGAGACTGAAAGGCAAATGTATGACCTCAGACGACATTAGGGGAATCCTCGCCCAAGGAGAGGGCATTTCCATTGAGTTTAAGCGTTGCGGCAACCTTCCGGAAATCGATACGTTCGAAACAATCTGCTCTTTTGCAAATCGACAAGGAGGCAATATCCTACTTGGGATTGTCGATGCTGAAAAATCCGGCACGGGAAAGCCTGAGGTTATCGGAGTCGATCCTGCTCATGTTGTCGAAATAGAGCGCAATATAGCGAATCGCCTGAATGACCCCCATTTCTTCAATGCTCCGCCCTCTATCGAGCTCGAGAGAGTTGAATACGGGGATCGACTGGTTTTACGCATCTGGGTGGTCGTCGGCGCCATCGTTCACAAATTGAAAGGTGTGGCGTATGACAGAATCGCTGATACGGATCGGAAGGTGACAACTGATACCCAGCTTGCGGCAATGTATATCCGTAAGCAGGATTACTATACCGAGCGGAGGGTCTATCCCTATCTTGAGTTGGGCGACTTACGTCTCGATTTGCTCGAACGGGTTAGGAAGATGGCGACGGCGAGACGTGCCAATCATCCGTGGGCAGAGATGAACGATGAAGATCTACTCCGAAGCGCAAATCTATATCTCAAAAACTACGAGACAGGTATTGAGGGTTACACATTTGCAGCCGCCCTTTTGCTTGGCAAAGACAATGTGATTTCAAGTATCGCTCCGTCTTACAAAACTGACGCATATGTCCAGCGTGATGATGTGGACCGCTATGACGATCGTATTGTCGTGAAGACTAATCTTATCGAGGCATACGATATTCTCCTGGAGTTCGCTCAGAAGCATCTGCCTGACAAGTTCTTTCTTGAGGGGACGCAATCGATTAGCCTGAGGGACGTCATTTCGCGTGAGCTCATCGCTAATACGCTTATTCATCGCGAGTACGCTAATCCTTACCCAGCAAAAATGATTATCGATGCCGAGGGCATCCATACTGAGAACGCGAGTCGACCGCGATTTATCGGTGAGTTGTCGCCAAGCCATTTCAACCCGCTGCCTAAAAATCCCATCATTGCTGAGTTCTTTAGCAATATCGGTAGGGCAGAATCGTTGGGAAGTGGTACGAGAAATATGTTCAAGTACTCGTGGGCGTATGGCGGCGGTCAACCTGAGCTCGTTGAGGGCGATGTGTTTGATGCGCGCGTCCCCGTAGCGTCGAGCCAGGAGACGATTCAGAAGCTCGATGTCGATTGGGTTATTGAACGCATGCTGGAGTCTTACGGGTACGTAACGGTAGCGGCGGTGGCGAATATCGCGAACGTTACCGAGAGGACGGTACGAAGGCATATCTCCGACATGGTCGACGCTGGGGAACTCCTGGGGACCGGAGAGACGCGTGCAAGAAAGTTTGTCAGGGTGAAGTAGGGGAAGGACATGACGGCTCCCTTTCCGGACATTTACCGACAATGTCCGGAAAGAGGTTAAAAATGTCCGGGACTAGGACGAAATGTCCGGAATGGCGGGGACGGGCCACATTTTGGTTGTCGAGATGCGGCTGTCAACGCGGAAATGGTGTCATGAACCCGTTTCGTGCCTCTCGGCCCCGTTCTCAATCTTTCAAACAGGCATCTCGATCTGTAACAGGTGGACCCGATTTGGGCGGCTAGCTGTTACAGATCGGGATATTTCGGCAGACGGGTTTGGTTTGTCTCAATCTGTAACAGGTAGGACTGGTTTTGGTCTGTAGATGTTACAGATTGAGACAAACCGGGAGCCGGCCCCGCTCCCATCCACCTGCCGCTGGCTGCTATCCGCCGATTTCAGCCACGCTCCCACACTCCTAGGCCATATCCTTAAGACAACTACGCGGCACCATCGCCGCCGCGCCTATAAGAGAGGAATGTCCATGACCACACCTGCCACTAAGCTGCTTCAGCCCATTACGGTTGGCCCCCTTGAGCTCAAGAACCGCATTATGTTCCCGCCGCTGACCACCGGCTACGAGGAGCGCGACGGCTCCATCGGCGAGCGCAGCCTGGCTTTTTACGAGCGCCTGGCCCGTGGCGGCGTGAGCTACATCGTCATCGGCGACGTCGCTCCCGTCATGACCGCGAGCCCCACGCCCAAGCTGGCGACCGACGCCCAGATCCCCACGTTTAAGGCGCTGGCCGACACCGTCCACAAGCACGGCGCCAAGGTCGCGCTGCAGCTGTTCCACCCCGAGTACGACGTGCCCGGCGTCGGCCGCATGGTCATGGGTTCCATGGCCGCCGCCAAGGCCGCGCAGGAGGCCAAGGCCGCCGGCGACGAGGAGACCTTCGCCGCCAAGATGGCCGAGTCCAACGAGATCCGCAAGCAGGCCTACGCCAAGTTGCACCACGATATGCAGCACTTTGTGAACGAGGCTAGCGTGGAGCAGCTCACCCAGATCAAGGAGGCCATCGCTGCCTCGGCCGCTCGCGCGCAGCAGGCCGGTATCGACGCCATCGAGGTCCACGGCGACCGCCTGGTGGGTTCGCTGTGCTCGGCCATCCTCAACAAGCGCACCGACGAGTACGGCGGCTCGTTCGAAAACCGCGTCCGCTACGCGCTGGAGGTCGTCGCCGCCATTAAGGAGGCCGCGCCGCAGCTGATGGTGGAGTACAAGCTCCCCGTGATCATGGAGAATCCCGACGGCACACCGCGCGGCAAGGGCGGCCTGCAGCCCGACGAGGCCTGTGAGTTTGCCAAGCTGCTCGAGGGCGCCGGCATCGACATGATCCAGGTTGCGCAGGCAAACCACACCGGCAACATGGGCGACACCATTCCGCCCATGGGCGCCATGCCCTACAACTGGACGCTGCCCGTGGCCGAGCGCGTCAAGGCCCTGGTCTCCGTGCCGGTGGCAACCGTCGGCCGCGTGGTTTCGGTCGAGGCCGGCGAGAAGATCCTGGAGGACGGCTCGGCAGACATCGTCGCCTACGGCCGCTCGCTCATGTGCGACCCCGACATTGCGCTGAAGGCCGCGACCGGCGAGCCCATCCGCGAGTGCCTCAACTGCAACAAGGGCTGCGTCGACGCGATTCAAAACCGCAAGTACATCTCGTGCGTGCTCAATGCCGAGAACGGTGACGAGGCGACCATCGCCATTAAGCCGGGCGAGGGCGACAAGAAGATTGCCGTGGTGGGCGGCGGCATCGCCGGCCTTGAGGCCGCGCGCGTGGCGGCCAAGCGCGGCTACGACGTGACCGTCTACGAGGCGAGCGATCATCTGGGCGGCCAGATTGTGCTGGCTGCCGCGCCTCCGCGCAAGGACGAGATCATGCGCTCGGTCGAGTATTACGAGAAGATTCTGCCCGGCCTGGGCGTGAAGGTTGAGCTCAACCATGCCGCTACCGCTGAGGACCTCAACGCCGCCGACGCCGCGATTGTAGCCGTGGGCGCGCACGACGTGGTCATCCCCGTTCCGGGCGCCGACTCGGAGAAGGTCGTCTCGAGCTGGGATGTGCTGGCGGGCAAGGTGGAGCTTAGCGGGCGCGTTGCCGTCATCGGCGGCGGCCTGGTGGGCACCGAGACTGCCGAGTACCTGCTGCAGCACGGTTGCGAGGTGGCGATCGTGGAGATGCTCGACAAGATTGCCGCGGGCGAGTCCGAGACCATCCTGCCGCTGATCATGAGCGACTTTGCCGAGCATAACGTAGAGCAGCACGTGAAGACCCGCCTGACCGCCATTACCGACGAGGGCGTGGAGGCCGTGCGCACTACCGAGGACGGCGCCGAGGAGCCGGTGAAGATTGCCTGCGATTACGTGGTGATGGCCGTGGGCTCCAAGGCCAACGCGTTTGACCTGGACGGCGTGACGGTGCCCGTGACTTGCGTGGGCGACTGCTCGGGCGAGCGCACCGCCGACATCGCGAGCGCCATTCGCACGGCGTATCACGCGGCCAACGAGCTGTAGTTGAACATCGCGGCTAGGCGGGGCGGTAGCACGGATCCGCCTCGCCCGGCTG
>CAKUHM010000125.1 GCA_934655835.1 uncultured Collinsella sp.
ACGCGCACCAGGATGGGGATGTTGAACATGGTGAGCGCAACGGCGCCGGAGATGATGGAGTACTTCCACCCCAGCTGCACCGAGAACACCAGGAATCCGAACATGCCGACGACGATGGAAGGCAACGAGGATAGTGTCTCGATGGCAGTGGAGGCGATGTCGCGGATGGGGCCGTCGGGTGCGTACTCGACCAGGAAGACTGCGCCGCCCAGGCTGATGGGCACCGAGATAACCAGAGTGATCAGCAGCAGGTAGAACGAGTCGAACAGCTGGTAGAGCACGCCGCCCTGGGTGCCGTTGGCGCGCGACGGCTGCGTGAGGAAGCCCGGCTGGAACAGCGTCGAGATACCCTCGAACAGAATGTAGGCCACCATGGAAACGACGACGAGCATGACGATGGCGACGATTGCCGTCAACACGCCCGTGGCGATGCGGTCCTGTTTTTGGACACGCCCGAGTCTCGCCTCGTCGATATGGATGCGCGTGCTAGCCACGAGCCTTCGCCCCCTTGCGGCCAATGAGATGGATGATCAGGATGAAGATGAGGCTCATGCCCATCAGCAGCAGACCGAGTGCCCACAGAACGTCGTCCTGTGCCGAGCCCTCGGCATAGACCGCCATGGACGTGGTGAGCGTGGTGGTGATGGTCGAAGCCGGCGACAGCAGCGATGCGGGCATGGCCTCGATGCCGCCGATGACCATGCGCACGGCGAGCGTCTCGCCAAAGGCGCGGGTCATGCCAAGGATGACTGCGGTCATGAGCGACGGCATGGCGGACTTGAGCACCACGTGCCAGATTGTCTGCCAGCGGGTATAGCCCAGCGCGAGCGAGCCCTGGCGGTAGCTGTCGGGCACGGCGCGCAGACCGTCGACCGAAAGCGTGGTCATGGTCGGCAGAATCATGACGGCCAGCACGATGGCGCCGGGCAGGATGCCCAGGCCCGTGCTCACGTGGAAGACACTCTTCATAAGGCCGACGACCACGTGAAAGCCAATCAGGCCAAAGACGACCGAGGGAATACCGGTCAAAAGCTCAATGAGCGGCTGGAAGATCTTGGAGCCAAACTTAGGGCTAATCTCGACCGCGAAGATGGCAGAGCCGATGGCGATGGGCAGCGCGATGAGCGTGGAGAGCACCATGACCGCAAACGAGGTGACGATCAGGGGCAGGGCACCGGTATAGGGCAGGCCGTTTTCGGCCGTGTTGGCCAGGTCCCACTTGGTACCGGTGAAAAACTCGACGACCGAGACGCCGTCCTTGACAAAAGCCGAGAGGCCCTTTTGGGCGACCATAAAGATGAGCGCGGCAACGACAAGCGTCACGAGCGCTACGCACGCGCCCGTGACGCCCAGGCCCACGTTCTCAAGCTCGCGCTTTGGCAGCTGTTTTGCCATTGCAAACCTTTCCGGGGGCGAATAATTACTTGGAGGAAACCTTGCCGCTGGCGTCCTTGACGACCTTCATGGCAGAGACGGGGATGAAGCCCTGCTCTTCGACGAGCTTGCCCTGGACGTCGTCGGAAAGCATGAACTCCAGGAAGGCCTTGGTGGCCTCGTCGGCGTCCTTAGCACAGTACATGTGCTCGGTCGCCCAGATCTTGAAGGAGTCGTCGGTGACGTTTGCGCTCTTGGGCTCCACGCCCTCGACCTTGATGGCGTTGAACTTGGAGTCATCGAAGTGCGAGAAGTCGAGGTAGGAGATGGCGTTGTCGGTGCTGGCCATCTGAGTCTGGACGTCGCCGGACTTGTCGAGCTCGGCGTCGCCCTTAAAGTCGACAGCCTCGTCGCCAAAGACGGCGGCCTCGAAGGTGGCGCGGGTGCCGGAGCCAGCCTTGCGGTTGAGGACGACGATGGTGGCGTCGTCGCCGCCGACCTCCTTCCAGTTAGTGATCTGGCCGGAGAAGATGCCCTTGAGCTGCTCGAGGGACAGGTCGTCGACCTTGACGTTCTTGGAGACGACGGGGCCCATGCCCACAACGGCGACCTCGTGGTCAACGAGGTTCTTGACCTGGTCGGCCTCGAGCTTGGTCTCGGCGAAGACGTCGGAGTTACCGATGGTGACGGTGGCGGCGGCGACAGCGGTCAGGCCCTTGCCCGAACCGTTACCCGAGCCGGAGATGGAGACGTCGGGGTTGGCGTCCATGAACTTCTCGGCAGCAGCCTCGACGAGAGCCTGGAACGAAGAGGCGCCGTCGTAGGTCACCTCGCCGGAGACGGACTCGGCAGCAGCGGCGCCACCCTTGTCGGCGGCATCGGAAGCCTTGGAGCCACCGCAGCCAACGAGACCGAGACCGACGATGCTGGCAAGACCACCAGCGAGGCCGAGGAACTGACGACGAGAATAAGCCTGATCGAGCATGATCTTCCTTTCATACATGCGACTCGCGGGCACCCTGCCCGCTTTGCTGTTTGGAAAGATACGACCTCGATTGGGCGACAGCCGCGCCAGCTGCGGTTTCTTACGAGCATCTGATAGACCCTTACCGCAAGCACGGCCCAGCCTTTACAAACGAATAACAATCCCCACCCCAACCATGGCACGCCTTTTACACCAGCTGCACCAACCTCTTGACAACAACGGCATCACCGCGGGCCTGTCAAAAGTCAGCGAAAACGCCCCTAAGCGAGCAAGGTGACGTGAAAGAGGAGGGCATTGACCTTCTGGTCATGCCCGACGATTGAACGTCAGATTGCCGCTTAGGGGCGTTTGCAGCGTCGAGTCGTTACGGCGTTTGGTAAAACGCCGTAACCCTAAAGCTCGAGTTCGTTGAGACGGAGGATCGCCACAATATAGATCTTGAGCGCTTGCTTGAGCTGGTCCTCGTTGGCACACTCGTTGGGGCCGTGCATCTGGCCGCCCCATGTGGGCAGCTCAAGGCCGGTCTCCTCGGGACCAAACGACACGGCGCGGGCAAAGTTGCGCGCGTACGTGCCGCCGCCCATAGCGAAGGGCTCGGCATGCTTGCCCGTAAACTCGTTATAGGTGTCGATAAGCGCCTTCACGGCCGGGTCGTCGGCCGAAACCGAGAACGGCACCTTGGCGCGGCCCACGCGATACGTCACGCCAAAGCGGCCCACGAGCGGCTCAAGCTGCTCGCACATGGTGTCGGCGCTCGTGCTGTCGGGGAAACGCACGTCGATGACCTGCTCAATGTGGCCATCCACCACACGGATGACGCCGGGATTGCACGTGAGCGGGCCAAACGCCGCACTCGTCGCATCAATCCCCAGGCCGCGGCCATAGGCATCCGCATGCACAAAGGCCAGGAACTTGACGAACTCGTGCTCGGCAGGCGTCAGCAGGCGCTCGCCGCGGGCGCCAAACGCGTCCTCGGCCTCGCGCAGGTACGCCACGATCAGGCCGACGGCGTTGACCGTACCCTCGGGCATCGAGGCATGGCCACCAATGCCGTGGGCGAAAATCTGCGCATGACCGTTGTCGAGCGCCGTGATCTCCAGGCGGTCGGCGTTCTCGACCGGCGCCGGCAGCTCGTCGACGGCAATCGCAAGCTCGCAAATAGACTGCGACGGGATAGCGTTGGTGGCCTCGGCACCGCTCCAGGACACGATGCGCCCGCCGTCGATCTTGGGGCTCACGAACGTCGCCTCGAACTGGCCCTTCTCGGCATTGCAGACCGGGAACTCGGCATCGGGCGTAAACAGAAAGTCGGGGTTCGCGTGGTTCTCCAGATAATGGTGAACGTCGGACATGCCCACTTCTTCATCGCAGCCTAGCAGCGCGCGGAAGGTATAGCGCGGGGTGATGCCGTGCTTGAGCAGGTAGGCGCCGGCGTAGAGTGACAGCACGGCCGGGCCCTTGTCGTCAATCACGCCGCGGCCGAGCAGCCAGCCCTCGCGACGCTCCATCGCAAACGGATCGGTGTTCCAACCGGGGCCGGCGGGAACCACGTCCACGTGGCAGATGGTCGCGAGCTGTTTGTCGCCGCGACCCGGGATATCGGCGATACCCACATAACCCTCGTCGTCGCTCGTCTGGTAGCCGAGCTTTTGCGCGATACCGAGCGCGCAGTCGAGCGCATCACGGACCGGGCGGCCAAACGGCGCGCCGGGCTCCGTATCGGCAGAAACCGCCACAGACGGATATCTCACCAGTTGCTCAATATCGGCGACGACATCCTCCCAGACCTCGTCGACATACTCGGCGACGCTCTGCTCCACCTGATTCATGGACAACCTCCCAACCAATGAGCGGCGAGCGCGCCCGCCCCTCACATCAAACACTTATATAGCAAAAAGTTTAGCAAGCTCGGCCACCGAGTGCACCACCGCGTCGGCGCCCGCGGCCTCGTGCTCCCCCGGCGCCGCCGCGCCCGAATAGATGCCGATACACGGCACGCCCATCGCGTGCGCGCCCTCGACGTCGTTAAAGCGATCGCCGATCATCACGGCCTCGTCCGCGGTCGCGCCCAGGGCCGCCAGCGCGTCGCGCACCGAATCCGCCTTGGTCTCGCGCCCCTGCGGCGGATTCATGCCAACCACGGCTTCAAACTGGCAAAGCCCCAGTTCTTGCACCATGTCGATGCACTTTGCCTCCATGCGCGAGGTCGCGACCGCCATGCGATGCCCCTGCGCCGCGAGCCCATCGAGCAGTTGGGGGATCCCGTCGAACACGGGATACTCCTCCGGCCCCAGCTCGTCAAAAAAGACGCGGTACTCGTCGGCCACCACGAGCGACTCCTCGCGCGTAAAGCCGTAAAAGTCGTGGAAGCTCTTCCACAGCGGGGGTCC
>CAKUHM010000126.1 GCA_934655835.1 uncultured Collinsella sp.
CTGCTCAAGCGGTACCAGCCGCTCGAGACACTTGCGACCGGCGGTTTTGGCTCCATCGAGATTTGCCGCGACACGCATCTGCGCCGCCGCGTGGCCATTAAGCGCATCCCCCTCATTAACGGCGCCGGCATGCCCGCCAGCGACATCATGGATGTGCTGCGCGAGGCGCACACCGCAGCCATGCTTCAACATCCCAATATCGTGCAGGTCATCGACTTTACGCACGACACCGCCTATGCCTACCTGGTCATGGAATATGTCGACGGCATGTCGCTGGCCGAGTTCCTGCATCGTGTGGACGGACATTCGCTCACCTTTGACGAGGCCGCTGCCATTGCCGACGCGCTGAGCCAGGCGCTTGCCTTCGCCCATAGCAACGGCGTACTCCACCTGGATATCAAGCCCGCCAACGTGCTCATCGACCACTCGGGCAATGTAAAGCTCACCGACTTTGGCATGGCGCGACTGTCGTCGGCCGGCGGCTTTGGCGGCTCGCGCGGCGGCACCATCGGCTACATGCCGCCCGAGCAGCTCGATATCGAGACCGGCACGGTCGACGAGCGTGCCGATGTCTTTGCCCTTGCCTGCGTGATCTACGAGGGCCTGTGCGGCAGCGCTCCCTTTATGGCAGCAACGCCCGCCGACTCGCTCGACCGCATCATCGGCGGCGCCACCTACCCCAGCGAGCTCATCCCGCACTTTCCCCCGGGAGCCGAGGCCGCGCTGATGAGCGCGCTCTCACCCATGCCGCAAGACCGCCCCAACAGCATCGAAGCCTTTTGCGACCAACTCCTCGCCGGCTTGGGCAGCGTGCGCGAGGGCCGTCGCAGCCTGGAGCAGATGGTGGGCGAGCTGTCGGATGACGAACACGCGGCAGACGATATCGAATCGTTACCCTACGAGGACGACGCCATTGAGGTCGACCCCGCACTCGGCTGGGCGGGCACGCGCTGGAGCCACGCGCGCGACTACACCATGCGCGCCATCTCGGCGCTAGCGTGCGGCACCTTTAGCTTTTTGCTGATGCAGACGGCTGGCGTCGCGGCGCTTCCCGGACTTATCGTCGCCGCCATCGCGATCGGGGCAGCCGCCGGCCTAGCCCCGCAGATTGGCTCGGCAATCTCGGCCGTGGGCTTTTTGGTACTTATGGCCAACGCCACCATGCAGGCACAGGGCATTCTGTCGATGTTGCCCGTCGCGGTGATCTTTGCCGCCGCCACGTCCGGCTGGTGGATCGCCTGGGGACGCACCGAGGCCGCCGCAAGCACCGCACTCACCAGTGCGCTCGCGCTCGGCTGCCTGACCGGCAACACCTTTCTGGCAGCCGGAGCCGCCGCGGGCATCGCGGCATTTTGGCTCGGCCCGGCAAGCGCGGCGGCAGCAACGGGTATGGGCACGCTCTTTGCCCGCCTGGCCACGGTCGCTCTCTCTGCCGGAGGCGTGCTGGGACTCGGCAACGTCGCTGCAGCACTGGGCGATGTGTTCCTTTGGGCCGCCTTCGTACTGGCTGCAGCCACGGCCGCGGCAACATCGCTGCTGCTCAACGCCCATGCCAAGCGCGCCGAGCAGGGCTCGAACCTGGCCGCAACCGCCGCCATCGCCGTCACCGGCGTCGGCACGGCGGCCGCATCCTGTCTTGCACACCATATGGAAATTGCCAGCCTTGCGGCCGCGGTCGTCGTCAAGGCGGCGGTTGCGGGAATCCTATCCTCTATAATCGTTGGGATATGCCTATATTTGCTCGGATACCAAAGAACCTATACGGAGAGTGATCTTTCGTGAACTTCCTGAACATCTTCGAGGACCACGTGGCCGGCATCTTCGGTGCCACCCGTGCCCCGTTCTCCTTTAAGAAGCTTGCCAAGCAGGCCGCTCGCGACATGGAGGATCAGACTCTGGTGATCAACGGCGTCAACACCGCGCCGGCACTCTATACCATCCTGATCGCCGCCGACGACGATCCCATGCTCGCCCCGTTCTACCCCGAGCTTTCGCGCGAGGTCCGCGAGTTTGTGAAGGCACAGGCCGAAAAGCGCCGCTACGTCTTTGTCGGCGAGCCCCTCGTTCGCTTTATGATCGACCCGCAGCTGCGCGCCGGCAAGTTCTCGGTCTTTGCCGAGAACGTCGATGCCCCCACGCTCGGCCGCCTGTACGAAGAAGAGCGCGCCTATCAAAACGGCCTGGGCCAGAACAACTCCGCGGCAAGCCGTGCCGCCAGCGCCCCGCGCGCCGGCCAGCAGCAGTTTGCTGCCCCGCAGCAGCAGCGCCCCGCCGCCATGCCCCAGCAGCAGCCGACGCCTCGCGCCGCCACTCCTGACCCGCTTGCCACGGCAGACCCCTTCGCGCCTAGCGTCCCCGACCCCGCCGCCGCACCCATCCCGGTGCCGCAGACCATCTCGCGCGACGCGCTTGCCGGCATGGGCGGAGCCGCCGCGACCGGTGCCGCCGTGGGCCTAGGCGCCGCAACCGGCATCGCCTCCAATATGGCGAGCACTCGCGCCCCGCAGCGCCCGCTCGCCCAGCTCGTCGACGTCGTGAGCGGCGAGAGCCATAGCATCACCTCCGCACAGGTGACCATCGGTCGCGAGCGCTCAGTTTCCGACATTGCCCTGCGCGACCCCAACGTGTCGCGCCGCCACGCCCAGCTCACCTTTACGGGCTCGGATTGGTCGATCGAGGACCTCAATTCCACCAACGGCACACTCGTCAACAACCGCCGCATTACGCGCTGCCCGCTGCGCAACGGCGATCTGCTGACGTTTGGCCTGAGCACCTTTGAATTTAGGGGATAGTCGCTTATGAACATCGATATCGTCCTTTTTGCAGGCCGCATCGTCCTGGTCGCCCTGCTCTATATCTTCCTGTTCGCCGTCATGAAGACCGGCGTGGGGCTTGTGCGCGGACAGCGCCGCGACTCGGCTATCTGGACGATCGATGTGGACAAGGGTCCGCGCGGTATCCGCGGCATCCACGTAGATATGCTCGGCCCCGTCATCGTCGGTCGCTCGCCATCTTCGGACATCTGCATCAACGAACCATTCGTCTCGGCCTCGCATGCGCGTTTTTCGCTGCAGGGCCCGGCGCTCATCATCGAGGACCTCAACTCGCTTAACGGCACGCTCGTCAACGGCCGCCAGCTTGTGGAGCCCGCAACGCTGCGCGAGGGCGACGAAGTCCAGATCGGCGATGTGGTCATGAAGGTGAACCGTCGATGATCGACGAGGAGAACAAGTCCGCGACTATGACCGAGGCACCGGCTGCCGCCACAGCTGCGCCGGCCCACGCCGCTCCGGCGGGCTCCGCACCCGTGGAACCCGAGGACACCGTGTTCTCCCTGCCTCTTTCGCATGTAACGCATGATATTTCGGATCTCGCCGATAACGAGGACGAAGAGGATGCCGTAGCGGCGCCCATCGGCGCACATGCTGCGGAACAGCCCACAGCGCCCGAAGCAACCTCGGCGCCAGCTCACTTTGCAGAGCCCGTCGCCGCAGCAATCAACGAGAGCGCTGCGGTGTTTGCGGCACCCGAGCCCGCCGCGCCGGCGTTTCCCATAGCTCCGGCATCCGAAGTTGCGCCCGTGTCTACGCCGGCGCCCGAAGCGGGGCCATCCCCCGAGGACGGCCCTGCACCCAAGGCCCCGCAACCTGCGCCCGCAAGCGAGTCCGATGCCGTGGCCGAGCCCGCCGCCCAGTCGCAAAGCATGCCCGCGCCGTCGCACTTTGCGACGCCCGAGCCTATAGACGTCAGCCCGCAAGACGACGAGCCGACCGCCCGCGTGTCCGAGGAGCCCGGCTCCCCGGACACCGGCGATTCCGAATCAAACGCCGAGACCGACACCGTCTCCCCCGGCGACACCGCCGAGATCGATGTCGCCGCCGTGGAGGCAAAGCTCAAAGATCCCGGCTCGACCATGAGCTTTGAGCCGCTAACCGACGAGCGCATCGAGACCGACTCGACCTACGACGCCGGCACCACTACGCAGCTTATGTGGGGCGCCCGCTCCGATGTCGGATGTGTACGCCCGCACAATGAGGACTCCTATCTGGTTCAGTCGCCGCTCTTTTGCGTGTGCGACGGCATGGGAGGACACGCCGCCGGCGAGGTGGCATCCTCCATCGCCGTCGAGACCATCGCCAAGACGGCCCCGCAGTCCGCGGACGCCGCCCGCCTGGCCGCGGCCGTAGAGGCAGCCAACGCCGCCGTGATCGAGGCCGCGCTCAACGGCCTGGGCAAACCCGGCATGGGTTGCACGGCAACCTGCGCCTATATCGAAAACGACACCATCGCCATCGCCCACGTGGGCGATTCGCGCGCCTATCTGCTTCACGAGGGCACGCTGATTCGCGTGACCCGCGACCACTCCTATGTGGAAGAGCTCGTGGATGCCGGCGAGATTACGGCCGACGAGGCCCGCGTCCACCCCAACCGCTCGGTCATCACCCGCGCGCTGGGCTCGGATCCCGCCATGTATGCCGACCACTTTACCCTGCACATCGAGGAAGGCGACCGCCTGATTCTGTGCTCCGATGGTCTTTCGAGCATGATTCCCGATAGCGATATCGAAAACATCGCTACGCAGTCCTCGACCGCACAGATCTGTGTCGACAACTTGGTGGACGCGGCGCTCGCCGCCGGCGGCCACGACAATGTGACCGTGGTGGTCGTCGACCTGGTTGACGATGGCGTTATGCGCGAGGCGCAACGCGTGCGTCGCCGCAACGTCACCATCGGCGTCGTCTTGGG
>CAKUHM010000127.1 GCA_934655835.1 uncultured Collinsella sp.
ACCACGACCTGAGCAACATCTTTGGCGACGGATCGCCCATCGCGCGCCTGTACGATTTGGACGGCTATGTGCTGCTCGTGGGCGTGGGCTACGACAAGAACACATCCCTGCATTTGGCGGATGCCCGCGCGCAATACCCCGGCAAGCACGACTGCGTGGAGCACAGCGCGATTATGGAAAACGGCCAGCGCGTGTGGAAGGAATACCGCACGCTCTATGTCGACGGCGAGGATTTCGACGAGATCGGCGCTGCTTTTGAGCGTGAATGCACGGTTCACGCGGCGCCTCTCGGCAACGGGACAATCCGCTTTATGCGCCAGCGCGAGCTCGTCGACTTTGCTGTGGACTGGATCGAGCGCCATCGCGGCAACGGCTCCGAGCTGCTGCGAGCCTAAGCTTGCATTAAGGGGCGTTTGCTAAGCTGCGAGCCATATTGGACACAAAGCGGCAAACGCCCAGCACATGAAGGAAACGACAGCAATGACATTCTTTGATGGCGACGATTCGAGGGTGAACAACAAAACCAGTTGGCTGCTCACGCGTCGCGCAGCCCTTACGGGCGCGGCAGGTGCGCTGGCACTGGCGGGCGCGGGGCTTGTGGGCTGCTCTGTTACCGGAGCCGATGCGAGCAACTCATCCTCCACGGATACCGAACTCACCGACGAGCAGAAGAAGGTCCACAAGCAGATTGTCGCAACCTACAACGTCGAGAAGCAGGCGGCCATCAAAGACCAGCTCGATGCCGAGTACGCCGCAGGCAGCTATGACGAAACGACCCCGTTCGTCAAAGCCGATCCCTTTGGCACCGATACCCTGAGCTGCTACGTGCGCTTTGCGACAGCGGACCCCGTGACCGTCTCCTATGAAGTCTCCGGCCGTAAGAAATTCGTCGACTCCCCCAAAGTGGCCGCCTTCTCCCGCACGCCCCGCGGCGGCGATGCGCTTGTCACAGAGCACGAGTTCAAGGTCATCGGCCTCATCCCCAACCGCAAAAACACGGTGACCCTCACCTGTACCGCTCAGGACGGCACGAGCCGTACCTCGAAATTCACTGTCAAGACGCCGGCGCTCAAGGGTGAGGAAGAGAAGCACCTCACTGTCGCAGCGGGAGAGTCCAACACGCCGCTCGCCGACGGCCTCTTCACTATCCTGGGCAACGACTCGTCCAAGCTCGACTTTATGTACCTCTACGACAACGCGGGCCAGATCCGCGGCGAGGTGCCGATCATCGGCTACCGCAGCCACCGCCTGCTGTTCCCGGGCGACGGCAGCATGATCATGAGCGTCTCGACCACCAAGATGGCCCAGATCAACGCCATCGGCCAGGTGGTAAACGTTTGGAGCACCGGCGACTACGAGCTACACCACGACTACGCCTTCGATGACGACGGCAACCTGCTGGTGTTGGCGAGCCATGTCGGGTCCGAGGCCGACCTGGACGTCGACCGCGCAGCGGCCAAAAAAGACAAGGACGAGCGCGTTAACGTCGAGGACCTCATTATCAAAATTGACGTGACAACCGGCGACGTCTCTCTCGTCTTGGACCTGGGCGATGTATTCTCCGATCTCAAGGCGAACGCCAAAGTGGCACAAGACGGCGACCTGGATTGGATCCATATAAACACGATTCAGTGGCTCGGTAGCGGTACTGTCCTGCTCAGTTCGCGTGAGACCTCGACGGTTATCAAGCTCACCGACATCTACGGCGCGCCCACGGTCGATTGGCTCATGGGTTCGCCCGACTTTTGGGCCGGTTCGGGCTTTGAGGACAAGCTGCTGCAAGCCCAGGGCGATTTTTCGCTCAACGCGGGCCAGCACAGCGTGACCTATCTGCCGAGCTCCGATACGGCGACAACCGGTCGCTACCAGGTGCTGCTGTACGACAACAACTTTGGTGCGGCTGAGAGCTATCCCAAGTTCGACTGGGGCCAGCTGGGCGCCGCGGTGGCGACCGACTACAGCAAGGGCACGCATTCGTTTGGGCGCATCTTTACGGTGGACGAGACCGCGCGCACCTACGAACTCCAGGAACAGATCGCGGTGCCGTTCTCGGGCTACGTGAGCAGCGCGCAGCGCGTTGGCAGCTCGAACAGTATGCTCGTGGCATCGGGCCAGGCCAAGACCTTTACCGAGTACGACCGCTACGGCCTGCCCATCGCCACCTACGAGATGGAAGCCGAGAAATACATCTACCGCGTGTACAAGTACGAGCTATAACGCGCACCTCGCATCACTCCACATCGAACTCCACGCGGTCGAGCTCGGGTACATTGAGGTCGATGAGCTTGCGGGCGACGTGGCGGTCGTGTGCCCCGAGTGCCTCGCTTGTTGTCACATGGGCGACAACCTCGCGCTCGACAATGCCTTCCTCATCGCCTTCGGTGGCCGAGGTCTCGACGGCGACGGTGTAGTCCTTAAAGCCCGGCAGTACCGCGGCGAGCTCGCGCGTGGTTTCGGTGACGCCGTAGCCGTCCTGAACGCCGGCCTGCGCCGAGCCGATAGACCCCGCCGTCATGACGATGCAGGGGATGGCAAAGATCACCGTGCCCACAATGATGCGGCGGCGCACCTTGCGCGACAACTCGTCGACCTCGGCGTCTTCCTCGGCGCTTACGATGCCGTCGCCGTTGAGGTCGCGCTTGAGCGGCACGCGCAAAAGCAGCAGCACGGCTTCGGCCGCCAGCGCGATAAAGACCACGTTGATGCCAAACTCGTAGAGTGCCGAGAGGAACAGCGACCCGCTTGCGATGGCGATGCCGTAGCCCGCTGCGCACAGGGGCGGCATGAGTGCGGTCGCCACGGCTACACCGGCGATGAGCGTGGCGGGTTCCTGATCGCGTGAGTTACCCAGTCCGCCCGCAAAGCCGCCCGCGAGGGCGACGGCGAGGTCCCAGACGGTGGGCGTCGAGTTGTCGATGATGGCGGCCGTCGTGGTGCCAAGGGGCGAGAGCCTAAAGTACAGCGTGGACGTGACCAGGCAAAAGGCCATCTGCAGAGCAAGGCCGGCGACGGCCTCGACGGTAATCTCGCGGTCGAGCGTGGCGATGCCGTATGCCATGGCAAGGACCGAGCCCATGAGCGGGCAGATGAGCATAGCGCCCACGATGGCGATGTCCGAGTCGATATCGAGGCCGATGCTCGCGATGAGCATGGCGATGATGAGGATGCATAGGTGGGAGCCAGTCAGACGCGCCCCGTTTACAAAACGCTTGCGGATCACGTGATAGGGCGCGCGTCCCTCGCGAATGTTGAACGCGCGCTTGAGGAAGCGACCAGCCTGCTCGGCAGCCTCGCTATGGGCGGGACGGATGCCGTGGCGCCGGTGATGGCGTTCGCGTAGTCGCTTGATCTGTTGTTTGTCGAGTTCCATGTCCACCTCGTTCCAGCGCGGTCCGCGCAACGCGCCCGTTGTCCTAACTCTACACCGTGGCGGGCGGGGTGTCTGTTGGATGCGGAATCCGATAGGGCGGATGACGCGGGAGCAAATGCAAATCACAGGCTCAATTCGATCCCGCAAGAATATGATGCACTAGCTCCTACATATGTGACGAAATTGTGAAGCACGAGAGCGTGAATTTCAAAAAATCCGCTGGTGACCAATGTTGCGCAACAGAATTCAAAAATCAGCTCCTACATTTTGAAGCGTATGGATACATCCGTGTCAAAGGGAGAAAGCCATGGCAAACTACAGTCCACAGCACTTTGAGCCTCGGGCCAAGGCCGTCAACGTCAAGGGCGTTGCTAACCGCGCCGTCGCAACCGTTTTGACGGCGGGCCTCATTGCTCAGCCGCTCATGTCGCCGCTGGCGGCAATCGCCGCACCGTCAACCGGTAACGGCGATTCTGTTCAGGGGGGGGGTAGTTCTGTAGAGAACACCGTTGCCGCCGGTAACCAAGCGGTCGTAAAGACGGCTGCCCAGCTGGCCGAGGAGTCGGCAAAGCAGCTCAAGGACGCTCAGGCCGCCTACGATGCCGCCCAGAAGAAGGCCGACGCGGCGGGCCAGTCTCAAAAGCAGGCGCAGCAGCAAAAGAATCAGGCCTCGCAGGCCGTGACCGATAACGCCGCCGAGCAGAACGAGGCCGAGGTAGCCGCGCTTCAGGAGAAGATCGACGAGCTTAAGGCAGCCGTCGAAAAGACCGAGCAGCAGCAGAAGAAGCTGGGCGACCTGAACGATCAGCTCGAACAAGCCAACAAGAGTGTCGAGGATAAGACCCAGGCGCTCAAGGACGCCAAGGCAAAGCAGGATGAGGCCAAGAAGGCCCTCGATGATGCCCAGGCCAAGCTCGAGGCCATGGGTATGGACGAGTACGAGGCCGCCAAGAAGGCCGTCGAGGACGCGCAGGCAAAGCTCGATGACGCCAATAAGGCCGTTACTACTGCACAGGACAATCTGGACCAGGCCAAGGCTGCCGAGGCCAGCGCCCAGCAGGAAAAGCAGAATACCGAGGCAGCTTTGACGACTGCCCAGGCCAAGAAGCAGGAGACTGCCGCTGCTCTCGCAGCCGCAACCACCGCGCGCGATAACGCCCAGCAGAAGTTCAACCAGGCGCAGGCCGCGCTCGATGCTGCCGTCTCGGGTACGGGTGTTGACCTGAGTGCGCTTGAGGCCGCCAAGAAAGCTGCTGCTGGTGAGCTCAAGACCGCGCAGGCGGAGCTCAATGCCGCGACGGATGTCGACGCCACCGCACAGACAAATCTGCAGGCCGCCCAGGCTGCCGTCG
>CAKUHM010000128.1 GCA_934655835.1 uncultured Collinsella sp.
ATGACGTTGCAGATACCGTTGATGAGGCCGGCCGCAATGATGCCGGGAAGCAGGGCGACGAAGACATTGGAAATCTTCTTGAGGAAGGCCTGAACCGGCTTGGACTCGTACTTGGCCTTCTGCGCAGCCTTGTTCTGGGCCGCGGCGTCGACCACGTTTTCGTCGGCAACACCCTTCGCAAGACCGGTGAGCTTGGAGAACTCCTCGAGCACCTTATTCACCTTGCCCGGACCCAGCACGATCTGCATGGTATCGTCCTCGACCAGGCCCATTACGCCATCGAGTGCTTTAATACCCTCTGTGTCGACGTTGCCCGCATCTTTGACGGTCACGCGCAGGCGTGTCATGCACGCCGCGTTTGCCAGCACGTTGTCTTTACCGCCCAAAAGGTCCAGCAGCTTTTGGGCCAGCTCTTTGTTCGTCATAACTCCTCCTTGTATTGAATGTGCAGTGCGAATGTTGTGGCAGCTCACACCGTGCGCCTACTGCGCGCGGGAATCGTCTTTCTGATGACCGCTCACCGCAGCTCGAACATGACCACGCGCCCGCTCCAGAGCTACCGCAGCCTGCTCGGCATCACAATCCAGCAGCACCGAGACAATAGCGGTTTTTACGTGGCCATCGGCATCTGCTAGCGCCTGGACAGCGCGCTCGCGCGTGCAGCCGGTCGCCTCCATCACGATGTTCTGACCGCGCACCACCAACTTCTCGTTCGTCTGCTGCACATCGACCATCAGGTTTTGGTATACCTTGCCGATCTTGACCATGGCACCGGTCGAAATCATGTTGAGAATGAGCTTTTGAACCGTTCCCGCCTTGAGCCTCGTTGAGCCGGTCAGCACCTCGGGACCGGGCACGGGTTCAATGGCAAGATCTGCGCTCTCCCCGATCTTCGACCCTTGGTTGCAGGCAATTGCAATGGTCTTGCACCCAGTTGCCTTGGCGTACACAAGGCCGCCCACCACATAGGGAGTACGGCCGCTTGCCGCCAGGCCAACGACAAGATCCTTGTCCGAGAGTCCACGCTCCCGCAGGTCGCTCGCGCCAAGTTCCTCGCTGTCTTCGGCACCTTCGACAGCCTTGATAAACGCCGTCTCGCCTCCGGCAATGAGCCCGACAATCAGATCGGGTGACACGCCAAACGTGGGCGGACACTCCGAAGCGTCGAGTACGCCCAGACGACCGCTGGTGCCTGCGCCCATGTAAAAGACGCGCCCGCCGCGCTCGAGTGCCTCAGCAGCCCAGTCGATTGCTGTGGCAACCTGGGGCAACACCTTCGTGACCGACTGGACGGCACGAAGATCCTCATCATTCATCGTCGTGACGATTTGCAGCGATGTCATCGTATCGAGGTCCATTGAACTTTGATTACGCTGTTCGGTCGTGAATTTTGTTAAATCGAGCATTTCATTCACCTCATCTTTCCTGTTTCTCGATGTAGTTTTGCTTAATGACATGCGTCGCCCGTTCGTAGTCGCTGGCAACGTAAGCAGCGTACAGGGCATCGACAACCATAAGCTGGGCCATACGCGAAGCCATGGCACCGCTGCGGACCAAGGGTTCACTCGCAGCGACGCCGAGCACGGCATCGGCCACGGTGGCAAGCTTGGATGATCCATCTACTTTGGTAACGGCCACAACGGGACAGTTGTGACGTTGAGCCTCGGCGGTGCAGTCCAGCACCTCTTGCGTCAAGCCCGAGTAGCTAAAGGCGATTGCCATATCGCCCTCATGCATGTTCTTGGCACACAAGAGCTGATCATGCCAGTCGTCGTACAGATGGCACTCCTTGTCGACACGCATGAGCTTTTGCGCCAGATCGTGCGCGACCAAACGAGAGGCACCGATACCGAACAGATTGACCGCACGTGCCCGCTTAAGATAGGCCGCACATCGCTCCAAGACGGTGTAATCGAGCGTTCGCGCCGTCGCCTCGATCGTGCGCACGTTGCTTTTCATCACCTTCCCCACGATACGTTCGACGCTGTCATCCATGGAGATGTCCTCGAGGGCAACGTCTTTCTTGTCACCCAAGAGCGCTAGCTCGGCAATCAGTTCGCGCTGGAACTCCTTGTAGCCCGCAAAACCCAAGCGCTTGCAAAAGCGCAAAATGCTCGAGGGCGAGGAGAACGTGGCATCGGCAAGACCGCGGACGGACAACCCGACCACCTCGTGCGGATGAGCGCTCACAAATGCGATGACATTGCGCTCCGCCGGGCTCGCGCTGAGCTCTCGCTCTCGAAGCCGCAAAAGCAATCCGTTTGCCATCTCAAACACCTCCGTTGAGAAGAATTAAAGACCAACGAACCATTCGTACCGTGTTAGAACTTCTTTTGCGGTACATTGTGCCGCATCGTGGCGCACTATGGGCGAGTGCTCTACCGCTCGCCCCTCAAATCCGACCGCTCGGAAATAAGAGCGACACAAAATGATTCAACGAGTCAGCCCTATCAGAAACGGGTTTGTTACCGGCTAGCGCCTCGCGTGGGCGCCGATGGGGCGCATCACGTGGTGTACCCATGCGGCGATCAGCAATACCAGCAGCATCGCGGTGATATAGCCCACAGCATCGAAGCCCAAGTCGATCATGTCGAAATGTCTGCCGGGAACAAAAATCTTATGCACCTGGTCGCCAACGGAGCAGGCAGCGCAAAAGGAGTGTAGTCTAAATAGCAGTGTTGTTGTAGCAAAATTTGAATCGCAACAAGAAGCGACAGGGCTGTCATCTCCTAACCCGCCTCGCGCATCCAGCGATCAAACGTCCCCACGCACACACCCAGGCGCTTTGCGGCCTGGCTGCGGGTGATATCGCCCGCCTCATAACTATCGCGCACCAGTTCAAACTGCGGAGGGCATGGCTTGCGAGGCCGGCCAAACCGCACCCCTCGCGCCCGCGCCGCCGCAATTCCCTCCGCCTGACGCTGATGGATGTTCTCGCGCTCCACCTGCGCCACGTAGCTCAACAGTTGCAGCACAATGTCGGCAATCAGCGTACTCGTCACGTCCGGCGCTTCTCCGTCCCTTGCGCGCGTGTCGAGCAGCGGCATATCCAGCACCACGATGGCCGTCCCGCGCTCTTTTGTAATAAGGCGCCATTCCTCGAGTATCTCGCTGTAGTTACGGCCCAGACGATCGATGGACAACACCACCAGCACGTCCCCATCCCCCAGCACGCGCAGCAGATCGCGATATCGCGGACGGTCGAAGTCCTTGCCGCTCGCACGGTCGGCATAAATATTCGCCGACTCCACGCCATAGGCGATCAGCGCATCAAACTGCCGATTCAGGTTCTGATCACGCGAGCTCACGCGCGCATAGCCGTACACAGTCGCCATCTCATCCCCGCTTTCTTGTAAACCTGCCAAAAAGGGACAGGTTTATTTTGGTAGGTTTTACCTCCCAAATAGCAGGCGGATGGGCGGCCGAGCAGGCGGTGACGCGGCCATCATTCAAATGCGAGGGCGGCCCCGAAAGACCGCCCCACTCCCCACACGGTCGGGATTCGGCTAATGGATAAGCTTAAAGTCCAAGTGTCCGCGCGTGGTATTGACGCGCGAGACCTCGATAATCACGCGCTGACCCAGCTCATAACGAGTCCCCGTGTCGGCGCCCGTCAGCGTAAGCGCGTCCTCGTCGAACTCGAACCACTCGTTGCCCAGGCTCTTAATCGAAACCAAGCCCTCAACCTGCGTCAGATCCAAGCGAACAAAAAGACCCATGCTGCTGACCCACGAGATGGTTCCGGTATAGCGCTCACCCAGACGATCCTCGTAGTACTGGGCGATCTTGATCTTTTGCGTCGCATGGCTGGCGGCGTCGGCCGCACGCTCGGCATCACTGCAGGCACGACAGATCTGGGGCAGAATGCGCGGCAGCGACTCGCGCCCCTTACCGATCAGACGCGGTGTGCGGACCAGGGCGTCCTTGCCGCCCAGCTGCTCGTATGCCAGCTGTAGCTTGAGCACGCGGTGCACCACCAGATCGGGGTAGCGACGGATGGGGCTCGTAAAGTGGCAGTAGCACGGCGCGGCGAGCGCAAAGTGGCCCTCGTTGCGCGGCTTGTACAACGCACGCTGCATGCTGCGCAGAAGCAGCGTGTTGACGAGCGGCGCACTGGCCGTACCGGCGGCAGCATCAACTGCAGCCTGCAGCTCATCGGGACTTCCCAGGGCAATACCGGCTGCACGGCGGTCGTCGATAATGCCCAGCTGAGCCAGCGCCACGGCGGCGCCGTGAAGACTGTCGGGACTGGGATCTTCATGCACGCGGTAGCAGGCCTCGATATCGCGGTCGGCCAGCCACTCGGCCACGCACTCGTTAGCGAGCAGCATAGCCTCCTCGATCAGCGACGTGGCACACGAGCGCTCGCGCGCCACAATCTGCACGGGCACACCGTCCTTGTCCAACAGGGCACGAATCTCGGCCGTATCGAAGTCGACCGAACCGCGCGCGCGACGAATGTGGCGGCGAAGCTCGGCGAGTTCGTTGGCGGCGACGAGAAAATCACCCAACTCGACATTATAGCCACGAGCAGTTTCCTCGCACGCAAGCCCACGCTCGAGCGCCTCCTCACGCGAAGTCTCTACAGCCGCAACATCCTCGGCGGCACCCTCCAGCACCCCATACTTCACCGCGCCGGCACGCACCAGCAGCGCCTCGGCGCCATCGTAGTCCATGCGCACGCGCGAGCGAATCACGCTGGG
>CAKUHM010000129.1 GCA_934655835.1 uncultured Collinsella sp.
GGCTACGGCAAGCTCATCACCCTTACCGCCTTTCGCGATGGCTCTATTCAGGTAGAGGACAACGGCCGTGGCTGCCCGCTCGACTGGAACCCCTCCGAGAAACGCTTTAACTGGGAGCTCGTTTTCTGCGAGCTCTACGCCGGCGGCAAGTACAACAACAACCAGGGCGGCGACTACGACTTCTCGCTCGGCACCAACGGCCTGGGCTCCTGCGCGACCCAGTACGCTTCCGAGTACATGGACGTCACCGTCTGGCGCGACGGCAACAAGTACTCCCTGCACTTTAAGAAGGGCAAGGTCGTCGGTGCCAAGAAGAAGGCACTCGAGATTGAGCCCAGCGACGAGAACCGCACCGGCACCACCATCAAGTGGCGCCCCGACCTTGAGGTCTTTACCTCCATCAGCATTCCCCACGATTGGTATCGCGAGACCATGCGCCGTCAGGCCGTGGTCAACGCCAACGTGACCTTCCGTCTGCGCATCGAAGGCGACGATGGCGAGTTTACCGAAGAGGACTTTTGCTACCCCAAGGGCATCGAGGATTACGTGCTCGAGAAGGTCGGTACCGACTACCTCACCGAGCCTTTCTTTATCGAGGCAGACCGCCGCGGTCGCGATCGCGAGGACCTGCCCGACTACAACGTAAAGATCACCGCGTGCATGTGCTTCTCGCGCACCTTCATGATGCAGGAGTACTACCACAACTCGTCGTGGCTCGAGAACGGCGGCTCGCCCGAAAAGGCGGCTCGCAGTGCTCTGACCAGCGCCATCGATGCCTACATTAAGCAACAGGGCAAGTACAACAAAAACGAGAGCGGCATTAAGTGGCAGGACGTTCAGGACTGCCTGGTGCTCGTGACCAACTGTTTCTCCACCCAGACGTCCTACGAGAACCAGACCAAGAAGGCCATCAACAACCGCTTTATCCAACAGGCCATGACCGCCTTCTTTAAGGAGCGCCTCTCGACCTATCTGATCGAGAACAAAGACGCCGCCAACAAGATTCTGGAGCAGGTGCTCATCAACAAGCGCTCGCGCGAGAATGCCGAAAAGACGCGCCAGAGCATCAAGACCAACCTGCAGCAGAAGACCGACATGGCCAACCGCGTGCAGAAGTTCATCGATTGCCGTTCAAAGGACAAGAGCCGCCGCGAGATCTACATCGTAGAGGGCGACTCGGCAGCAGGCGCCATTCGCACCTCGCGTGATGCCGAGTTCCAAGGCGTTATGCCCGTCCGCGGTAAGATCCTCAACTGCCTGAAAGAGGACTACCCACGCATCTTTAAGTCCGACATCATCATGGACCTCATGCGCGTGCTGGGCTGCGGTGTGGAGATCAAGGACAAGCGTATCAAGAATCTTGGCGCCTTCGACCTGGACAACCTCAACTGGAACAAGGTCATCATCTGTACGGACGCCGACGTCGACGGCTATCACATCCGCACGCTCGTGCTCACCATGCTGTATCGCCTGGTGCCCACGCTTATCGACGAGGGTTACGTGTATATTGCCGAGTCGCCGCTCTACGAGATCAACTGCAAAGAGAAAACCTACTTTGCCTACACCGAGCTCGAGAAGAACGGCATCCTCAAGGAGATCGGCGACCAGAAGTGCTCGATCAACCGCTCCAAGGGTCTTGGTGAGAACGATCCGGACATGATGTGGCTCACCACCATGAACCCCGAGACGCGCCGCCTGATCAAGGTGGAGCCCGAGGACGTCACCAAGATGGAAACCATGTTCAACCTGTTGCTGGGCAACGACGAGGCGGGCCGCAAGCGCCATATCTCCGAGCACGGCAAGGAATACCTGGACCAGCTGGACCTGCAGTAGCAGTAAATCGATAACGACGGCCCATAAGAAGTTCAAGAGGAAATCGTGGCAAAGAAGAAGACGAAGAACCAGCCAAAGAAAAAGCAGGTCAACGCCGAGAACGTCATCGGCCTGCACTCCGAGGTCACCGACCAGCCGATCACGCAGACGCTCGAGGTCAACTACATGCCCTACGCCATGAGCGTCAATGTCTCGCGCGCGTTCCCCGAGATCGACGGCTTTAAGCCCTCGCACCGCAAGCTGCTCTACACCATGTACAAGATGGGTTTGCTCAAAGGCGAGCGCCAGAAGAGCGCCAACATCGTGGGCCAGACCATGAAGCTCAACCCGCACGGCGACGCCGCGATCTACGAGACGATGGTGCGTCTGGCCACCGGCAACGAGGCGCTGCTCGCCCCCTTCGTGGAGTCGAAGGGCAACTTTGGCAAGTACTACTCGGGCGACCTGAGCTACGCCGCCTCGCGTTATACCGAGGCCAAGCTCTCCCCCATCAGTGCCGAGATCTTCAAGGATATCGACAAGGACCCGGTCGACTTCGTCGACAGCTACGACGGCGCCATGAAGGAGCCGCGCCTGCTGCCCACCACGTTCCCCAACATCCTCGTCTCGGCCAACAAGGGCATCGGCGTCGCCATGGCGTCCGACATCTGCGGCTTCAACCTTAACGAGGTCTGCACCGCCACGATGCACTACCTGCAGGATCCCGACTGCGACTTGCTCGAGTACATGCCCATGCCCGACTTCTCGACCGGCGGCGAGATCATCTACCGCCGCGAAGAGATGGAGAAGATCGTCGAGACCGGTCTTGGCAGCTTCCAGATCCGCTCCCGCTGGCGCTGGATTCCCGAAGAGCGCATCATCGAGGTGTACGAGATCCCCTACACCACCAAGACCGATGTCATCATCGAGCGCATCGTCAAGCTCTCCAAGGAGGGCAAGGTCAAGGAGATCGCCGACATCCGTGACGAGACCGACCTTTCGGGCCTGCGCATCGCTATCGACCTGAAGCGCGGCGTCGACCCCGACAAGCTCATGGCGAAGCTCTACCGCTCGACCACGCTGCAAGATTCGTTCTCGTGCAACTTTAACGTGCTGGTCGACGGCTACCCCCGCGTTATGGGCGTGCGCCAGATCCTGCACGAATGGGTTGCGTGGCGCATTCAGTCCACGCGTCGCCGCATTAACTTTGACCTGGGCAAAAAGTCCGAGCGTCTGCACCTGCTGCACGGCCTCGAGGCGATTCTGCTCGACATCGACAAGGCCATCGCCATCATCCGTGGCACCAAGCTCGAGGCCGAGGTCGTGCCCAACCTTATGAAGGGTTTCGACATCGACGAGACCCAGGCCGAGTTTGTTGCCGAGCTCAAGCTCCGCAACATCAACGAGGAGTACATTCTCAACCGCACCAAGGACATCGCCAAGCTCGAGGGCGAGATTGCCGAGCTTGAGGAGATTCTCTCCAGCGAGGAGAACATCAAGAAGGTCATCAGCGACGAGTTGGCCGCGGTCAACAAGAAATATGTGATGCCGCGTCGCACGGGCAGGATCGAGCCCCATGAGGTCATCGAGGTGAGCTTGGAACCCGAGGTCGAGGAGTACCCGGTCACCATCATGCTCTCGCGCGATGGCTACCTTAAGAAGATGACGGACCGCGTACTCAAGAAGGCGACCACGCTCAAGTACAAGGACGGCGACAAACCCTTTATCGAGTTCCCGTCCTCCAACACCCACGAGCTGCTGGTCTTTACCAACAAGAGCCAGGTGTACAAGTGCAAGGTTGCGGCGTTTGAGGACACCAAGTCGGCCCAGCTGGGCTCGTACCTGCCGACCGATCTCGAGATGGAACCCGATGAGAGTGTGATCTGGGTCATCGACCCCGAGGACTACAAGGCCGACGTGCTGTTTGTCTTTGAGAACGGTCGTGTGGTGCGCGTCGCACTTGCCGGATACGTTACCAAGACCAACCGCAAGCGCCTTAAGAACGCCATCTACGGCGGCAGCAAACTGCTGTATGCCCAGGTGCTCAACTCAGATCGCGATATCGCGCTGGTCTCGAGCGACTACCGCCTAATGAACTTCAACACGTCGTTGCTCAAGACCAAGACGACCACCAACACGCAGGGTGTCCAGGCCTTTACCGCCAAGAAGGGCCGCTCGGTCACCACGGTCGGCACGACCGAGGAGATTCTTGGCGCCGGCGTCTCAGCCGAGAAGTTCACCGCGCAGAGCCTCCCCTCTGCCGGCGCCCTCATGAAAGAAAACGACATGCCGAGTCTGTTTGACTAGGACGACGGCAACGAGATCGTTAGATACTTCGCAAAGCGACGAGGCCCGGAACGCAACGGCATTGCGCCCGGGACTCGTCGTTTTTCTTCTCAACTATTTTTTAACGCAGATAAATTGATTTCTGCTTATTTTTCTGCGTAAAAAATGTCAGCGTCACTGCTTCGATGCCCTTTGGTCAGTCGTTAGCAAAACTTGCAAAAGTTAGCAAAAGTTGCAAAAATTAGCAAAACTTGCAAAGGAGCTACCATGGAGTACAGCAAGAACCCCTTTACCCCGACGTTCGGAAGCGTCCCTCCCTTTCTAGCGGGTCGCGAGCATATCCTGCGTGACATCAACCGTGGCTTTATCAACGGCCCGGGAGATCCCAACCTGTCGACCATTTTTACTGGCGCAAGGGGAACGGGCAAGACGGCGCTTCTCTCGCTCCTTTCAGAAACGGCGCTTGAACACGACTGGATCGCAGCAAATGTCTCCGCCATGCCAGGCATGCTCGAAGATATTATCGAGCGAACCAAAGAAGCCGCAGATAGCTACCTCTCACAGCCTCACGCGCGCATAAACGGTGTTCAAATTGGCCTAGTG
>CAKUHM010000130.1 GCA_934655835.1 uncultured Collinsella sp.
ACTTAAGGCGCACGTGTCGAGCGCTTTGACGCATGCCGGGCGCGAAAGGACAGCGACTCGTCCCTTCGCGGCGCCTTCGTCATGCAAAGTGCCCTGGCGCTATTCCTCGTACGCGCCCTCAAGCCGGAGCAGCCATCCCTTGCGGTCGAGACCGCCGGCATATCCGTTGAGCGATCCGTCGGCCGCGACCACGCGATGGCACGGCACGATTATCGAAATGGGATTACGCGCAACCGCAGCCCCCACCGCGCGAGGAGATACAACGGGGGCCTCGTTTCCCGGCACATGATGTCGAGCCGCAACACGCTGGGCGATCTCGCCATACGTAGCGACCTCGCCACGCGGGATAGAAAGCAGCTCAAACCAAACCTCGCGCTGAAACGCCGTACCAATCAAATGCAACGGCGGCGTAAACCGAGGCTCCTGCCCCGCAAAATAAGCATTCAGCCAAGCCCATGAACGTTCAAGCACCGAAGAGGCCACACCATTTGCCGGACTCACCGACGACATGCCACCGGTACCGGAAACCGCGTCGGCGCCTTCAACATGTTCGGAGTCTTCCCGGAGAAGCGTGGAACCAAAGTGCTCCTGCCCCTCAAACCAAAGCCCCGTCAGACCGCGGCCATCAGCGGCAAGCAAGATTTCGCCCAAAGGCGAGGCAAATGTCGTCGTGACCACCAGCGGCTCCTTTCAAAACTCCGCAACATAATACCGCGAATTGTGCAGACAACCCCAATCGACCCCAAAGTCCCCCAAGGCGGCAGGCGCGAAGCGCCGGGGCCGCCGCCGGGACCAGGGCCTGCAACGGCCACGTGCCCCCACATCAGCCCAGCGGCCCCAACCAGCAACGGCCCCATCGCAGGCCGCTCGCAGCCGAGTCACCGCAGGCAGGGGCCGGGATTAGTTTCCAGAACACGCCGCAGACCTGTGTGGCGCCTTGCCCGCGGCACCGACGGAGCAGGACAAGGCGCCACACATGGTCGAGGACGTTCTGGAAACTAAGCCCGGCCCCACCGGACAGGTCACACTACTCGCAGAGCAGCTTAGCGATCTGGACGGCGTTGGTTGCCGCGCCCTTACGGATTTGGTCGCCGCAGCACCAGAAGGTGATGCCACGCGCGGCCTCGGGGTTCGAAATGTCGCGACGCACGCGACCGACCCAGATCAGGTCCTGGTCGGAGGTATCCATCGGCATGGGGAAGCGATCGTGCGCATCCTCGGCGCTCATATCGTCAACCAGCTTCACGCCCGGAGCGGCAGCCAGCGCGGCACGAGCCTCCTCGACCGTAATGTCGCGCTCAAACTCGAGCGTAATGCTCTCGGAATGCGAACGCAGCACCGGCACGCGCACGCAGGTGCAGTTCACGCGCAGCTCGGGCAGGTGCATAATCTTGCGGCCCTCGTTTTGCAGCTTCATTTCCTCGGAAGTAAAGCCTTCCTCCTTGACGCCGCCGATCTGCGGAATCAGGTTGCTCGCCAGCTGGGCGGCAAACGCGCGCGGCTCGGGAATCTCCTCGCCGCGGCCCAGGGCGGCCAACTGAGCCTCGAGCTCGGCCATACCGGGAGCGCCGGCACCCGAAGCCGCCTGATACGTCGAGACGATCATGCGCTTTACGCCGGCGAGCTGATGCAGCGGCCACGTGGGAACCAGGCCGATGATGGTCGCGCAGTTGGGGTTGGCGATAAGGCCGTGATGCCACTTGATGTCGTCGGCGTTGATCTCGGGCACGACCAGCGGTACCTCGGGATCCATACGGAAGGCGTGGCTGTTGTCTACCACGACGGCGCCGCGCTTGACGGCTTCGGGCAGCAGCTCCTTGGCGATATCGTCGCCGGCAGCGCCGAGTACGATGTCGCAGCCCTCAAAGGCCTCGGGGCAAGCTTCTTCGATCACAACCTGCTCGCCGCGGAACTCGACGGTCTTGCCCGCAGAGCGTGCACTCGCCAGCAGCTTGAGCTTACCGACCGGAAACTCCTGCTCGTTGAGGCACTCGAGCATCTGGGTGCCCACGGCTCCCGTCGCGCCCAAAATAGCAACCGTGTACTGTTTCATGCTTCCCCCTTTAAAGGTCGTAGCTATAGCCTGCACGTCAAGCAGACTCAATAGTGTGCCCCAGTTTATACAAGAACGGGACGGATATAAAACCCGCCCCGCCGAAACGAAACCGAAACGAAACGCCCCATAGCAGATTTCTAGGCATGTCCCAAAAATCTTCCGGGGTGGCCCCTACTTGTGAAGCGCGGCCAGGGCAGGCTCGACCGGCGCGGGAGCCTCCAGATCGGAGACCTTCACGATGCCGTTCTCGTCAGAGAAGGCGCGGTAGATGGTCTGGATTGCCAGATCGAAGTCCTTCTCCTCCACGCCAATGATGATATTAATCTCGTCGCAGCTCTGCGAAATCATACGCACGCTCACGCCCGCCTGGCCAAGCATGCCAAACAGGTGGCCAGAGATGCCAGCACGACCGCGCAGGTTGCGGCCAACGGTAGCGATAAGCGCCAAGCCCTCGACAACCTCGATCTCGAGCGGCTCGACCTCCTGTTGAATGTCGCCCACAAGCGAGTACAGCGAATCGTGAACGTCCTGCTCCTGCACCACGGCGCCAAAGCGGTCGACGCCGGTGGGCATGTGCTCAACGGAAACGTCATAGCGCTCGAACACCGAAAGCGCGCGGCGCATAAAGCCGACACGGGGCTTGGTGCGGTCGCGGGCCACATTGATGGCGACAAAACCGCGTTTGCCGGTCACGCCGGTAATGATGGGCTCTGCCTCACCCTCGTCAGCCGTCTCGCTAATGATGGTGCCGGGGTCCTGCGGCGCGTTGGTGTTCTTGATGACCAGCGGAATGCCCGCCTCGCGTACGGGGAACACGGCCTCCTCGTGCAGGACGCTTGCGCCCATGTACGAAAGCTCGCGCAGCTCCTCGTAGGTAACGCGCGCAATGGGCTGAGCTTCGGGGACAATGCGCGGATCGGCAGAGTAGAAGCCCGAGACGTCGGTCCAGTTCTCGTACAAGTCGGCACCAAGGCACTTGGCCAGGATCGAGCCGGAAATATCGCCGCCACCACGGTCGAGCAGCTTGATCTGCCCCTCACGCGTCGCGCCGTAGAAACCGGGCATAACAAAGCCGCCCTGCTGACCGTACTCCTGCACCAGCTCGGAGGTGCGGTTCATGCTGAGCGTACCGTCGTGATGGAACGCAACGACCGTCGCGGCGTCCAGGAACGGCAGACCCAGGCACTCGGCCATCAGGCGAGCGGTGAAGTACTCGCCACGGCTCACGAGCTCCTCGGTGGAGTAGCCGCCCGAGCGGGCGCGCTCGGCAAAGGCCGCGAACTCCTCGCGGATGGGATAGGTGAGCTCCAGCTCGTCAGCGATATCAAAATAGCGCTGGCCAATGTCCTCGAGCAGCTCCTCGCACGACACGTGGTACTTAACGTGTGCGTTGACCAAGTAGAGCAGATCGGTCACCTTGGTATCGCCCTTAAAGCGGCGACCGCAGGCAGAAACCACCACAAAACGGCGGGCCGGGTCGGCATCGACAATGGCCTTGATCTTCTTAAAGTGTTCGGCGTCGGCGACCGACGAGCCGCCAAACTTGGCAATCTTAATCATGGGCTTGAGGTTACCTTTCTAAAAGCCTCTGCAAACCTGTTTTGCGCGCTCTGATACCATGGTTTCACCGATTGGGACCAAGGCATCCGAGGAGCAGTGTTATATGGGAACTTATCATAGTACACGAGGACGCACTTTATCGTGCTCAAGTAAGGTGGCAATCCGTACCGGCATCGCTCCCGACGGGGGTTTGTTTGTCTCGGACGAGCTGGGCACCCAGCAGGTCGATATCAGCTCGCTTGCAGATAAATCGTACTTTGAAATCGCTCAAGATGTGTTGGGAATGTTACTGAATGATTACACAGCCGAAGAAATTTCGGCCTGTGTGAATGAGGCATACCGAGGCACGTTCGCGAGCGAAGAGGTTACGCCGCTCGTCAAACTCGACGCCGCACCGGGCGCCGACGCCCCGCAAACCTATGTGATGGAACTCTTTGGCGGCCCCACGAGCGCCTTTAAGGACGTCGCCCTGCAGATGCTCCCCCGCCTGATGGCCCGCACCTCTGCCAAGGACGGCGGCGCCGAGCGCATCATGATCGTCACCGCCACGTCGGGCGACACGGGCAAGGCAGCACTTGCCGGCTTTGCCGACGCTCCGGGCACGGGCATCACCGTCTTTTATCCCGAGGGCAAGGTCAGCCGCGTCCAGAACCTGCAGATGTCCACGCAGGAGGGCGCCAACGTCGCCGTCTGCGGCATCCGCGGCAACTTCGACGACGCCCAGAGCGCCGTCAAGCGTATCTTTGCCGACAAGGAGCTTGCCGAGCGCCTGGAGGCCGCCGGCACCGTGCTCTCGAGCGCCAACTCCATCAACGTCGGCCGTCTGGTGCCGCAGGTCGTCTACTACTTTGCCGCCTATGCGCAGCTGCTGCGCGCCGGTGCCATCGAGGCCGGGGACGCCGTTGAGTTCTGCGTGCCGACCGGCAACTTTGGCGATATCCTGGCCGGCTACTACGCCAAGCGCATGGGCCTGCCCGTCGCCAAGCTCGTCGTGGCGAGCGACAAGAACAACGTGCTCGCCGACTTCTTGACCACCGGCGTCTACGACCGCAACCG
>CAKUHM010000131.1 GCA_934655835.1 uncultured Collinsella sp.
TCGGTATGCAGCAGCTCCTCGGCCAGCGGCGAGAGCGGCTCGCCCAAGAACTCGCGGTAGCACGCCTGGACATCGGGATTCTCGTGCGAGAAGCGAATGTCCGCAGCGGCATCCAGGCCCCACAGCACCTGGCCGCGCTCGGCTGCCAGCTCACAGCCGTCGTGGATGGGCTGACCGCCGCCACCGACGCAGCCGCCCGGGCATGCCATAACCTCAACGAAGTCATAGCTCACACGGCCGTCGCGAATCGCGTCGAGCAGGCGGGCGGCGTTGCCCAGCCCGTGCGCCACGGCAACACGCACCTTAGTGCCATCGATATCGGCGACGGCTTCCTTCCAGCCGTCGAGTCCGCGAACGTCGGTAAAGAAATCCGCATCCGGGTTCTTGCCCGTCACCAGGTAGTAGGCCGAGCGCACAGCAGCCTCCATCACGCCGCCCGTGGCGCCAAAGATCACGCCCGCGCCCGTGCCAAAGCCCAGCGGCGTGTCGAGCGGCTCCTCGACCAGCGTGTCCACGCTCACGTGGCTCGCGCGGATCATGCGCACCATCTCGCGCACCGTCAGCGCAACGTCCACATCGGGCGTGCCGCCCTCGCCCACCATGCTCGGCAGCGCACACTCGGCCTTCTTGGCCGTACACGGCATCACGGACACCACAAACAGGCGCTCGGGCTCCACGCCCAGCACCTTGGCGTAGTAGGTCTTGGCGATGGCGCCGAACATCTGCTGCGGCGACTTTGACGTGGACAGGCTGTCGACAAACTCGGGGTAACGTGCCTTCACAAAGCGAACCCAGCCCGGGCAGCAGCTCGTGAACATGGGCCAGCCGCGGCTGTCGCCCTCGCCCTTGGCGGCCTTACCCAGGCGCTCGAGCAGCTCGGAGCCCTCCTCCATAATGGTGAGGTCGGCCGAGAAATCGGTGTCGAACACGTACTCAAAGCCCACGCGGCGCAGCGCGCAAGCCAGGCGCTCGACGGTGGCCTCCTCGCGCGGAATGCCGAGTTCCTCACCCCAGGCGCTACGCACGGCCGGCGCGATCTGCACCAGCACGATCTTGTCGGGATCGGCGATAGCGTCGAACACGGTCTCGGTGTCGTCGCGCTCGCGCAGCGCGCCCGTCGGGCAATGCGTGATGCACTGGCCGCACGCGACGCAATCGGTCTTGCCGATCGGCGCGCGCCCACGGGTGCCCACGGCGGTATGCGTGGCGCGGTTGGTCAGGTCCCAAATGCCGAGCCCCTGCACGCTCTCGCACACCTTGATGCAGCGCATGCATTTGATGCACTTGTCGTTGTCGCGGATGATGGGGAAATCGAAGTCCCAGCCCTCGCGCGCCAGGTGCTGCTCGTACGGCAGATAGAAGATGCCCAGGTCGTTGGCGATGGTCTGCAGGTTGCAGTTGCCGCTGCGCACGCAGCTCGTGCAACGCGAATCGTGCTGGGACAGCAGCAGCTGCACGTTGGTGCGACGGGCCTCGCGGGCCTTGGGGCTGTTGGTGTGGACCACCATGCCGTCGAGCACGTAGTTGTTGCAGGCGGCAACCAGCTGGTCGCAGCCCTCGACCTCGACCACGCACACGCGGCAGCCGCCGATCTCGTTCAGATCGCGCAGGTAGCACAGGGTGGGAATCTGGATGCCGGCAGACTTGGCAGCGTCCAGGATCGTGGTGTGCTCGGGTACCACGACTTCGCAATTATCGATCGTGAGCTTGACCATATTGAGTGCTCCGCTTTCGGTGTTGTCGCTGACAGTGGGGTTGTTGAGCTCTACCATTCCAGGTTCCTCCCTCCGCGGAATGCGCCAAAGCCAAAGTGGTCGCAACGCAGGCAGCGGCTCGCCTCCTGGCGTGCCTCCTCCTCGGTAAGACCCTGCTCGACCAGGTTCCAATCGTGAATGCGCTCGCCGGCCTCGCGCTCGCCCAGTTCGCAGCGGCCGCACTCGTGCTTGCCCTTAAACTGGACGGTCGGCAGCTCCACGTCGAGCTTGATCTTGTGGTCGAAGCCCAGGTAGCGGTCGATATTTGCCGAAGCCACGCGGCCGGCGTTGATGGCGCGGATAACGGTGGCGGGGCCGGTCTGGCAGTCGCCGCCGCTAAAGAGGCCATCGAAGTTGGGCACGGCGCCGTCCGAGTCGGTGACCACGCAGCCCCACTTGCAGGCAATGCCCATCTCCTCAAACGGCTTGGAATCGATGTCCTGGCCAATGGCCACAAACACGCGCTCGCAGGGAATGACGCGCTCGGGCGTCGCGGCGGCACGCGGGGCCGGACGTCCACGACGGGGTTCGCCGATAATCTGCGGCTGCACGCGCAGGCCACTCACGCGACCTTCATCGCCCGTCTCGATAGCGAGCGGTGCGGTGAGCTCCAGAACCTCGCAGCCCTCGGCCTGGGCGCCGGCAATCTCGGCATCCTGGGCCGTCATGTCGCAGATGCGACGGCGGTAGACGATGCTCACCTTTTCGGCACCGCAACGCACGGCAGAGCGCGCCACGTCCATGGCCACGTTGCCGCCGCCGATGACGCACACGCGCTGGCCACTCAGGTCGGGCAGCTCGTCGTCGCCGATAGCGCGCAGCATCTTGACGGCCGACTCCACGCCGGGGGCGTCCTCGCACGGAAGACCGAGCTTCTTATCGCTGTGGGCACCGATGGCCAGGTAGACGGCATCGAATTCGTCGCGAAGACGGGCGAGTTCCTCGCCGTTGACGGAGTGGTCGAGCTCAACGTCGATACCGGCGCTCAAGATCCAGTCGATCTCGGCCTGCAGGCGCTCGCGCGGCAGACGGTAGCTGGGGATGCCGTAGCGCAGCATGCCGCCCAGGTGGTGGCGCTGCTCAAAGATGGTCACCTTGTGGCCCATCACGGCCAGGTAGTAGGCGCAGGAAAGGCCGGCCGGGCCGCCGCCGATCACGGCGACGCGCTTGCCGGTGTTGTCGGCCACGCTGGGCTTGTAATCGTTGAGGTCACTGTGCTCAACGGCAAAACGCTTAAGGGCGAGGATGTTCATGGGGTCGTCGACCATGCCACGGCGGCAGTGCATCTCGCAGGGATGCTCGCACACCAGGCCGCAGACGAGCGGCAGCGGGTTGTTCTTGCGGATGACCTTGACGGCATCAGCATAGCGGCCGGCCTCGACGAGCGAAATGTAACCGGGAATGTCGACGTGCGCCGGGCAGCCCGAGACACACGGAACGCGGGCCTCGCGATCAAAGCCGCAGGAGTGCTCGCGGATGTGATGCTCAAAATCGTCGCGGAAGCCACGGATAGCCGTGAGTGCCATGGCGCCAGCTTCGTAGCCGATGGCGCAGTCGCTCGAAAGGTAGATGGTGCGGGCCGTGCGCTCAATCAGGTTGAGTGTGGACTCGTCGGCGCGGCCCTCGAGCACATCGGCGAGCAGGTCGCTCAGCGCGCTCAGGCCCACGCGGCAGGGCGTGCACTTGCCGCAGCTCTGGGTGGAGCACAGGTTGACGAGCGCTGCCGTAAACTCAACGGGACACGGGGCGAGCGAACTCACCGCTAGGCGACGTCCGAGCGCATCGTGCAGGTCGTCCATGACGGCCTGAGCGTGGCTGCGTTCCATTACATGCAGTCGAGCCATAAGATCCCCTCTCACATGGCAGCCCGGAGGCGAGGCCGGGCGAAATTGCTACACGCACAACACTGACCTAAAAAGTTGTTAGGTCTCCACACGGTTCGGCAGGCGGTATAAAATGTCGCCCTCAGCGGTGAAAACGAACATTACCGCAGATAAATGCCATATTTGATAAAACGCGTTACCAAATGACAATGCCCCGCCCGCGCACAACACGCGGACGGGGCATTGTTCAAGTTATGCGGCCAGCGGCACTGTCACCTTTACTTAAGCTCGGGCCAGTAACCCTTGTTGGCCTCGATCATGTCGTCGAGAACTTCCTTGGCGACCTTCATCGACGGCACGGTCTTGTTCAGTGTAAAGGCCTTGAGCGCCTTCTCATACGAACCCTCGATCGTGGCCTCGACCACGAGCTTCTCGGAGTTCAGCTGCTGCATCATGAGGCCCTGCTGGAACAGCGGAATGTTGTCGCGGCTGATGACCTCGGGGCCGTTCTTGCCAATGTAGGCAGGCAGCTCGACCATAGCGTCGTAGGGCATGTTGGGGATAGCGCCCTTGTTCTCGCAAATGACCAGGAAGCGCTGCTTGGTGTCGTTCTTCAGAGCGATAGCCAGGTCAGCAATCCAGTCGCCGTGGCTGCCCGCATAGAACGTGCTCTCGTCGATCTCGCCCGTCTTCTCGTAGTGGTCGATGCCGTCGAAGAGGTTCTTCTCGCGCGTCTCCTCAACCTCATTCGCACGGGTGCGCTCGGGGTTGGAATGCTCGACGAACTCCTTCTGCTGCAGGTAGTAGTTCAGGTACGTGTTGGGCAGGTACTCCGGGAAGCACTCCATGATCTCGTACTCGCCCTTCCAGACGTAGTACCAGCTGCCCTTGGTGTGGCGGTTCTGCTCGGGGTGCTCGTCAGTGGCCTCCTCGGGCTTCTTGGACATCAGCGAGCCCATGCCCTTGAGGTACGAATCGGGCAGCAGAATCTCATGCTCCTTGATGTACTCGCGCAGCTGCGGGAGCACCTCCTCGCCCTTGTGGCGGATCGAGGTGAACCA
>CAKUHM010000132.1 GCA_934655835.1 uncultured Collinsella sp.
CCATCGCACGAAAAGCCCTCGGCCTCGATTCCCTGCTTGCGCAGCGCGTAGACTGTCAAATCCCTGATGTTGTCATCGTCCTCGACGTAATAGATCATGTTGAACCCCTTTGCGGCCGATATGACCGCATCTTAACCCTAAAGGTACCTGTAAAAGACAGCGTCAGCCAAAACGCCCCGTCAAATAATCCGCGGTGCGCGGATCGGACGGATTCTTGAAGAGTTGCGCGGTGGGCGCGTGCTCCACCAGCTCACCCAGCAAAAAGAACGCAACCGAATCGGAAATACGCGCGGCCTGCTGCATGTTGTGCGTCACGACCACCAGCGTGCAGGTCTCCTTGAGCTCGCAGGCCAGCTGCTCCACCACCAACGTCGACACAGGGTCGAGTGCCGAGGTCGGCTCGTCCATCAGCAGAATGTCGGGCTGCACGGCAAGTGCGCGGGCGATGCACAGGCGTTGCTGCTGACCGCCCGAAAGACCCAGGCCCGACTCCTTGAGCTTGTCCTTGACCTCATCCCATAGCGCAGCGCGACGAAGGGAGTCCTCGACCAGCTCATCGAGCACGGCGCGGTCGCGCACGCCCATACCGCGAGGACCGTAGGCGACGTTGTCGTAGATGCTCATGGGAAATGGGTTGGGGCGCTGGAACACCATGCCCACGCGCTGGCGCAAACGGCAGATGTCGTAATCGCCCAGGATATCTTGACCATCGAGCGCAATCTTGCCCTCGATGCGGCAATCCTTGATGCCGTCGTTCATGCGGTTAAAGCAGCGCAGCAACGTAGACTTTCCGCAGCCCGAAGGCCCGATGAACGAGGTGATCTGCTTGTCGCGGATCTTGATATTCACGTCCTTGAGCGC
Organism: uncultured Collinsella sp.; assembly: GCA_934655835.1. Next base: position 862 of record CAKUHM010000132.1, read on the forward strand.
ATGGTGGTCGCCATAGAACAGGTCGAGGCCCTCGACATCGATACGCGTCGGCGAGGCGGCAAGATCCTCTGCCGTGGGGCGAGTCGCGTCCCCAACCTCGCGCTCATGCGCGGCCTCGGCCTGCGCTTCCATGAGTTCTTCGAGCTCCGTGGGCTCCACAGCCGCAGCAGCCGTCATACCGCATACCTCCATATCGATATCAATTCAGCAGTATCGATAGTAGGAATCGCGGCTCATACGCACGTGAGCACATTGTCAAGTGTTTGTAAGGGCACGCTGGCTATGCGGCGGGCAGCTCGATGGTGAATAACGTGTGTTCGGGCGTCGATTCACATGCAACGGTACCGCCGTGTGCCGCGATGATCTCCTTGGCAATAGCAAGGCCCAGGCCGGCACCACCGCGATTGGTCGCACGCGCCGCATCCAGGCGATAGAACTTCTCAAAGATCACCTTGAGCTTAGCCGCAGGGATAGGATCGCCCTGATTGATAAAGCGCACGCGCACGCCGCCATTGTCTTGGCGCCTGGCCTCAATCGTGATAGTCGAGCCCTCATAGCTATAGGCGACGGCGTTTTTCATGATGTTGTTAAACACGCGGGCCATCTTATCGCCATCCACGAGTACCGTCAGGTCCTCGCGAATATCAACTTGGGCTTCCTTATGCTGCTCGTTGAGGATGGGATAGAACTCGTCAGCCACCTGAGCCAGCAGCAACCCCAGATCAACATAGCCGCGCGTGAGCACGATATCGTGGAAGTCAAAGCGCGTGATATCGAAGAACTCTTCGATGAGTGCATCGAGCCGGTGCGCCTTGTCGAGCGCCACGCCCGTAAAGTGTGCACGTTGCTCAACCGGCAGCTCAGGAGCCTCTTGCAGCAGCGAAAGATAGCCCACCACACTGGCAAGCGGGGTGCGTAGGTCATGTGCCAAGTACGTGACCAGATCGTCCTTGCGATGAGACTCGTCACGCAAGGCCTGCTGCACCTTGCGCTCGCGATCGCGCACACGGTTGAGTGCGCCCTCGACCTCCAGGAAGTCGCCGTCGATGTTGTCCCAGGTGTCGGGGTGATCGATCAGGCGATCTTGAATACGAGCGGCCAGTACACAATCGGCATGCTGCTCGCCCTGCTCGTAGCCCTGGTAGTACAGGGCGCGGCCGCAAAAGAACAGCACGCACACGGCAAGCGCCAGCACAAAGCCAAGCATGTTGAATACAAAGCCGGCATCGAACAGCACCGGCCCTTCGATGCCGCCGAGTGCCATGGCGCCAATCGCCAACGTCATGGCCCACGCGGCACCGCCAATCACCACGCAGCGGCGTACGATTTCAAATCGATCGATCAGCAAAAAGCCAATGAGCAGAACCGCCAAGATTCCGACGATGTTGTCGATGCCAATCAGCAGCAGGCTCAGCAAAAAGAGCAGCACCGTTGCAAGCGCGCGGTTGTCGACGACCGACCTCACGTATTCAAAGAGTCGATCGGGCACCTCGAACGCCTGTCTATCGTCTTTTGTCATATCCACTTCCCCACCATCAAAGGCGTTATTCGATTATGTAGCCGACGCCCCAGACGTTTTTGATAAAGCGCGGCTTTTGAGCGTCGTCACCGATCTTTTCGCGCAGGTGGCGAATGTGCACCATCACCGTATTGTTGGAGCCGGGCATAAAATCCTCGTTCCACACCGCGCGGAACAGATCCTCCACGGCCACCACACTGCCGCGATGCTCGACCAGATACAGCAAGATGGAATACTCGATGGGCGTGAGGCGAACCGGCGCACCGTCCACCGTTACGGAACGGGCATCGCGGTTGATCTCTAGGCCGTCGAACTGGATGGTCGGCGACTCGGCCGCCTGCGCACGGCTACCGTAGCTGGTGTAGCGACGAAGCTGAGCGTGCACGCGCGCGATGAGCTCCAGCGGGCGGAACGGCTTAACCACGTAATCGTCCGCGCCAAGCGAAAGGCCCTCGATCTTGTCTTGCTGGGCATCGCGCGCCGTCAGCATGATCACGGGATAGGTATGGCTGGAACGGATCGTACGCAGCAACTCAAGCCCATCGATATCGGGCAGCATGACATCCAGCAGCGCCAGATCGAACTCCTGCTCCAAGATTGCCTTGGCAGCATCGGCCCCGCTATAGGCGACCTGTACGTCAAAGCCTTCTTTTGTAAGGTAGATACCAACCAAGTCGGCGATGGCCTTTTCGTCATCAACTACCAAAATGCGCTCGTTCATGCGTGCTCCTCTCGCGCTCCATTATGCCCGAGGGGGCGCATGCCACACACAACAAGCGTGGGTGATTAAGTCGGCCTTAAGCACCCTTGTGCCCGTTCGGGCGCGGATGTGGGCCACGCACGCACGCGATGATCGCCGACACCGGCAAACGATATACTCTAGTTCCAGAAGAGACCATCCCGTCGAAAGCGAAATCTGTGAAGTCCCTCACCTCTTTTGCAAAGCGCTCAGCTCAGCTTGCCGCCGGCTTTGTCTGCGCTATCGCCCTTGCCGCTGGCGTGCCCACCGTCGCCGGCGCCCAAGTACTCACGACCGACAATGTTTGCGGCAAAACCGCCGATGCGCGCGGCATCACGGCCGAAAATCTGCCCGATATCGATGCGACCAATGCGCTCGTCATGGGCAAAGACGGCACCGTTTACTACGGGCGCGGCGCCGATGAGCAGGTCAAAATCGCCTCGATCACCAAGGTCATGACCGCAATCCTAACCGTCGAGAATTGCAAGATGGACGAGAAGGTCACAGTGAGCAACGCCGCAGCCACCGTGGGTAATTCGACCGCTGGCTTGCTCGAAGGCGACGAGCTTACCGTGGAGCAGGCACTGCGCGGCCTGATGATTCCCTCGGGCAACGACGCCGCCGTCGTGCTCGCCGAATATGTGGGCAAGAAGATCGAGCCTAAGACCAAAGACGCCGAGGCAACCTTTGTGAAGGCCATGAACGAGCGCGCTAAGGAGCTCGGCTGCACCGGTACGCTTTTTGAAAACCCGCATGGTCTGGACTTTGATGAGTGGGCTGGCGATATGCACTCAACCGCACACGACGTAGCGCTGATGATGCAGGAGGCCATGAAAAACGACACGATCCGCGAGGTCGTAGCGAGCGAGGATTCCCGGATCGAGGTCACGGGCGCCGACGGCGCCGACCATTCGCATTCCATGGACACGCATAACTATTTGCTGGGCCAAGATGGCAACATTGGCGGCAAGACCGGCACCACCGACGACGCGGGCTACTGCTTCACGAGCGCCTACAACCGCGACGGCGACGAGATCTACACCGTCGTTTTGAACTCCACCACCACCGACCAGCGCTTTACCGATACCGCCACCCTTGCCAACTGGTACTACGGCCACAAGGTGACGGTCGCAATCGCCAACACACAGGAAAAGACCGCCAACGGCAACCCGCTTATGGCGCGCATTGGCCAAACCGACTGGACGGATAAGACGATCGACGCCACACTCGCCGATCCCACGGCGCAAGCGACCGTGTTTTCCCTTGCCGGCGAGGTGACCGAAAAGGTTAGCTACGACGATCTTTCGGGCACGGTGCATGTGGGCGACAAGGTGGGTAGCGTCACGCTCAAGCAGGACGGCACCAAGATCGCCGTCATGGACCTGGTTGCCGACGAGGAAGGCGCAGGGCCGAATCCCATTGAATGGCTGCTCGTGAAGCTCGATCGCTTGGGCCGTCGCATCGACAACCGCCCGCTCACGGCAGAAAGCGAGACCGTCGCCAAGGC
>CAKUHM010000133.1 GCA_934655835.1 uncultured Collinsella sp.
CACTCGAGACATTGAGTTATCTATCGACGGCGCCCGACCAGTTCATCGACATCACAGAAGATGTGCATGCCGCCATCGAGCGTAGTGCGGTGACCGATGGACTGGCAGCGATTATTTTGTCGCATACGACTTGCGGCATCGTGGTGAACGAGGGGCTTCCGTGCGTGGAGACCGATCTCATGGAGACGCTCGATCGCATTGCCCCGCCCGATGCCCCCTATGCGCATGCTCATTTCTTGCCGAGTTATGGCGCCACGGGCAATAACTCCTGTGGCCATATCAAGAGCATGATTTGCGGCAATAGCTGCTTCTTCCCCGTTCAAGACGGCCACATCGTATGTGGCGGGGCCCAGAACATCTACCTTGCGGAGTTCGATGGGCCTCAGAAGCGAAAAGTGTACGTTGAGGTGCTGGGCGAGTAGCAGTTGATGCCTGCGAGTCGGCGAGCTAAAGGAGATTGACCATGTCGTTTATGGCTTCGATGTTTGGGACCGAGAAACCGGTCATTGGCATGCTGCATCTGCAGCCGCTGCCTGGCGATCCTCTGTATTATCCGAGCGGCAGCGTTTCGCGCGTGATCGATGCCGCCAAGCGCGATCTCGAAGCGCTGCAGTCGGGTGGCGTGGACGGCATTCTGATCACCAATGAGCTGTCGATGCCCTACGAGCAGCATGTGTCGGCAGTGACCCTTGCCGCTATGGGGCATGTCATCGGCGCTCTTGCCGCAGAGTTCTCGACCCCTTGGGGTGCAGAGGCTATTTATGACGGCGATGCCACGATCGAGCTGTGCGCCGCCGTCGAGGCGCAGTTTACACGCTGCAATTTCTGCGGTGCCTGGGCTGGCGATCTTGGCCTGATCAATCGTGACTTTGCGCACACCATGCGCCGCCGCGCCGCCCTGCGTTTGGATGACCTAAAGATGTTCCATTTCATCACAAGCGAGGGCGAGGTGTATCTTAACGACCGATCGACTCCCGATATTGCCGATTCGCTGGTATTCAACTGCCTGCCCGACGCCCTTGTCATTGGCGGGTCTGCTGCCGGGCGCGGAGCTTCGGGCGAGCTTGCCGACGAGGTGCGCGCCCGTGTTGGCGATGTGCCGGTGGTATGTGGAACGGGATGCCGCGAGAATACCGTTGCAGACGTGTTTTCACATTATGATGGCGCGTTTGTCGGTACCTGTCTCAAGCGAGACGGCAAGCTCGACGCCCCTGTCGAAGCCGAGCGGGTGGTGCGATTCATGGCTGCCGCCCGTGCCGCGAGAGGGGAGTGAGCGGCATGCCGTACTATCTTGGCATCGACATCGGAACGAGCGCGTCCAAGGGTGTGTTAATTGATGTGGAGTGTCGAATTGTGGCGCAGGCATCTTGTCAACATGAGACCGAGAACCCTCGGGATGGTTGGTATCAGCACGATGCAGAAGCGATTTGGTGGGGTGATTTTTGCCGGCTGTCTCGCGAGCTCATCGAGCGCGCGAGTATCGAGGCGAGCCAGATCCGCTGCGTAGGGTTGTCGGCTTTGGGCTGTGATTGCGTGCCGGTCGATGAAGATTGCCACGCCTTGGCTCCGGCAATTTTGTACGGGGTCGACGCTCGCTCGAAGCCGCAGATTGACGAGCTTCTTTCTGAATATGGTCCCGATCGAGCTCGTGAGCTCTTTGGACACGACCCGTGCTCGTCCGATATCGCTCCCAAGGTCCTTTGGTTTAAGGAGAATATGCCCGAGCTCCATGAGCGGGCGGCGAAGTTTCTTACGGCTTCGTCCTATCTATGTGCCAAGCTTACCGGCAAGTTTACGATTGACCGTTATCTTGCCGAGGATTTCCTGCCCTTATACGATCGCGAGACGTGGCGGGTTAATGAGCGCGGGTGCGCGCGGTTCTGCCGTCCCGACCAGATGGCCGAAGTCATGGCGGCGACCGATATCGCCGGCGTAATCACGAATCGTGCAGCGGATGAAACCGGTCTTGCGAAGGGAACGCCGGTGCTTGTCGGAACGGGTGACTCGGGCGCCGAGGCGATTTCTACTGGAGTGTTCTGCCCCGGGGACATGATGGTGCAACTCGGGAGCACGGCCTACTTTATCTATTTGGCGGACCATATGGTCGATGACGCTCGTCTATGGCCAGGGACATTCATCATCCCCGGAACTTACGGCATCTGCGCCGGGACCAACACCGCTGGCGCATTGACGGCATGGTTGCGACGCGAGTTGTACCGCGATGCCGTGGATGCCGAACGCTCCGGCGGCCCCGATGCCTATGAGGTCATGGCGCACGATGCCGGGCAGGTAGGTCCTGGAGCGGATGGCCTTCTGTGTCTTCCATACTTTGCGGGCGAGCGCACCCCGCTCAACGATCCCGAGGCGCGTGGCGTGTTCTTCGGTCTGACCGAAAGGCATACCCGGGGCCATATGGTCCGCGCGGCTTTGGAAGGGATCGCCTATACGGTCGCGGCTCATGTCGACATCATCGAGCGCGAGCACGGGCTTCCCATCGAGCACATCATGGTCGTGGGAGGCGGAACTAAGAATCCGGTATGGATGCAAGCGATTGCCGATGTCTGCGGTCGTGAAGTTTCGGTTGCGAAGGTTACGGTGGGCGCATGTTTTGGCGATGCCCTTATGGCGGCACTTGCTGGCGGCGCCTATTCATCATGGGGTGAGCTTGCCCGGATTCTTGGGGTCGCGCAAACGATCGAACCTGATATGGACGCTCATGAGCTGTACGCATCGCGCCGCCATATCTTTGATGAGCTATATGCGCGAAATTGCGACCTTATGCACGAGCTGGTGTAGCGCCGCCGAATTGCCCCACGCTCTTATGGGGGCTGCGTTGTGCGATTCGCATGTTCCTTGAGAGGCGTGGGCAAAAAATGCCAAATATGAGTACTGTCACTAATTTAGTGGCAGCAAAATCAGGCTCTTGAGGCCTTTATTGAGCGTCTGCGGGCGATTGAAACCTGTTATTGATGGCTTTAAGTATGCTAAAACGACCTGATAATGAACAGTTGTACATTATCAGGTCGTTGTTTTGATGCAAAATAATGTGACTAGTTTTACAACAGTACTCATATTTGGCATTTTTTGCCCACCAGGGTTAGTGGAAGTCGAAAATGGAGCGGGAATTTTCCAGGACGACCGACTTGACGCTTTCCGCGGCGCAGTCTTTAAGCGTGGCAATGATCTCGGATGTTCTTATGAGTGAATCGACGAGCTGCCGCGCGGATGTTTTCGCGTCTGGTTCGGCCGGCGTGTCGGTTTCGAGTAACAGGCGGTTCAGTGGAATCTGTCGTGCGTATTCGCGCCCGCGTTTGGTCGCAAGCATGCGCTCATTGATGGAAAAATAGCAGCCAGCGTTGCGAGCACGGCTGAGCTCATCCGAGGTACCGTTAAACCAGTGAAAGATGATGGTGGGGGAGTTGGGAGTGTCCTTTAGAAGGCCGTTCGACTCCAAAATGTCCAAAGTTGCTCCCGCCGCGCGAACGGCATGAATGGACAGGACGCGCCCAGCGAGTGGGTTCTGCGACAGAGCTTGGCAAAGCCGTTCAAATGCCTGCGTCTGGACCCCCTCGGTACCCGCGAAGCGCGGCGAGAAATCGAGTCCGACCTCGCCGATAAAACGTTCCCGGACGGCGAGTTCGCAAAGCAGGTTGACCTCGGCGGTTCCGCATCGGCCGTCGGCAATCCACCAGGGGTGGAGGCCCACCCCTGCAATGATATCGGAGCTACAGCTGGCACGCTTTTTTGCCGCGGCGAAGTCGCGAGGGTCAACGCTGCAGTCAAAGCATCCCAGCCCCATTGCGGTGACTTCGTTGGCTACGGTTTCCGGACGGCCCATCATATCCAAATGACAATGGGCATCAAAAAGCTGTAACTCCATCGCGGCGAACCTTGCTAGTCCAGGCGTTGGCCGTCGGCGCGTACGCGCTCGGTGCCACGCCCACTAATCTGGCGAATGACCTCGCCGGCGATCATCTGTCCCATGATGGGTGGCATAAAGCTCGCAGTTCCCAGCTCGGTGCGCTCGTGGATGTTGGAAGGGTCGCGGGGCTGGGTCTTAACCGATTCCTCGCAGCTAAATAGCACGTGCAGGCTCTTGATGCCGCGTTTTTTGCATTCTTTGCGCATGATGCGGCTCATGGGATCACGTACCGTATCGAAAATGTCGGCAAAGCGGAGGCACTCGGGATGGAGCTTGTTGGCCCCGCCCATGGAGCTAACCAAACGAATGTTGTGGTCCTGAGCATATTTGGCAATGGTGAGCTTGGCCGAGATGGTGTCGATGGCGTCGACGACATAGTCGAGCTTGCCGTCCGTCTGCTCCAAAACGCTCGCGAAGAAATCATCGATGTTGTCGCTCAGCAGGTATTCGGTACGTTTGATGACGGTGGCGGCAGGATTGATATCGTGGATCATGGCTTCCATCACGTCAACCTTGCGCTTGCCGATGGTGCTGTGAAAGGCGATGGCCTGGCGATTGATATTGCTGGGTGCGATGATGTCCTTGTCCAGAATTACAAAATGACCAATGCCGCCGCGGGCGAGTGCCTCGCAGCAGTTGGAGCCCACACCTCCGCAGCCGAGTACCAGCA
>CAKUHM010000134.1 GCA_934655835.1 uncultured Collinsella sp.
GGACGCAATCGTATTTGAAGGCTCCACGGCTGAAGAAGTGGAACAATGCTTCCACGACGCCGTCGACGATTACCTTGAGTTTTGCGCCGAGAAGGGCAAGGAACCCGAGCGGGCTTTTAAGGGCTCGTTCAACGTAAGAACGGGCTCTGAGCTCCACAAGCAAGCAGCGCTGGCGGCGGCAAAGAAGGGTGAGTCACTCAATAAGTTTGTGACTGAAGCGATCGCTGCGGCGCTGTGAAGCCAACGTCGAGTCGAAGCCGCCACAAAGGGCGCCTTTGCGGCGGCTTCGACGTTTGCCCAGATAAAACCTGCCAAAATAAACCTGTCCCTTTTTGGTAGGTTTGGGAGAGAGGGCCGGGATGGACAAGGCTGAGTTGCGGCGAGCGGTGATTGCTCGGCGCGATGCTCTTGATTTGGACTTACGCGCGGCGAAGTCTGCCGCTATCTGTGCGCGGCTGATTGAGCTGCTGGGCCGCCTGGATGCCGCGGCGGCGCACACCGTTGCCATCTATGCCGCGATGGGTTCCGAGGTCGACCCAGCCGCGTTTGCCGCTGCGGCCGTCAAACGCGGCTGGCGCGTGGCCTATCCGTGCATGCTCTCGGCAATTGACGCCGCAGCTTGTGGCCAGCGCATGTGCATGCGGGCAGTTGCTGTCGACGATGCGTCCTCGGCTCCGTTTATCGCCCACCCCACGCGGGCCTTCGCGGCCACGGACATCGACAGCGACCGCTTCCCCATCATGCCTGCCGAAGCACTCGACATAATCGTCGTGCCGCTCGTGGCCTTCGACCGCACCGGCGCGCGCCTGGGCTACGGCGGTGGTTGCTACGACCGCTACCTGCCCACGCTTTCGGCCACATGCCAGATCATCGGCATCGCCTTTAACGAGCAGCGCGTCGACGGCGTTCCCACCGACGCCCACGACCTGCCGCTACCCCACATCATCAGCGCCTAACGGCTGGCGCACCTCCCGACGGCCTAGTGCTCCTCGCCGGCGCGAGCCAGGTCGTAGGGCGTGGTCTGGTAGACATAATAGTTGAGCCAATTGGTGTAGAGCAGCTGAGCTTGGCTGCGCCAGACGTTGCGCGGCTCGGCCGTAGGGTCATCATTCGGGAAGTAATGCGCCGGCACCTGAGGGTTGAGCCCGCGCTTCACGTCGCGCTCGTACTCCAGGCGCAACGTATCGGTATCGTACTCGGGATGACCAAAGACAAAGAAGCGACGACTGTCCGTCGACTTGACGATGTACAGCCCCACCTCGTCGGACACGGCCACGACCTCAAGCTGCGGCTCGGCCTCCACGTCCTCGCGGCGCACATCGGTGTTGCGCGAATGCACGGCATAGAAGCGATCGTCGAAGCCGCGGACCAGCGGGCTTTGCGGCTTCACCAGATAATGCTCAAATACGCCACTTGCCTTGGCCGGTAGATCGTACTTCTGAATGCCGTAATGGTGATACAGGCCAGCCTGCGCGCCCCAGCAAATGTGCAGCGTGGAGTGCACGTGCGTGGTGGACCAGTCCATGATCTGGCAGAGCTCGGGCCAGTAGTCGACCTCTTCGAACGGCATCTGCTCCACCGGTGCGCCCGTGATGATCAGGCCGTCGTAGTGGATGTCGCGGATGTCGTCGAACGTGCGGTAGAACGTCTCCAGATGGCCGGCGCTCACGTGCGTGGCCTCGTGCGTTTTGGTGCGCAGCAGGTCCACCTCCACCTGCAGCGGCGTGTTGGAGAGCTTGCGCATGATCTGCGTCTCGGTGGCGATCTTGGTGGGCATGAGGTTGAGGATGAGCACGCGCAGCGGGCGGATGTCCTGATGCAGCGCGCGGTACTCGGTCATGACAAAGATGTTCTCGCTCTCGAGCTGCGCGGCGGCAGGGAGGGCGTCGGGAATGCGAATGGGCATGGATGCTCCTTACGAGTCAGTTGCAGCTATGGTACAACGAGCGGCCCCATCCGCGCGAGCACATCGTCCAACGATGCCGTCAGCGGCCCAAAACGCCCCAAAAGTAGAAATTAAGGCATGTCCCAAAAATCTACTGCACTTTAGCCTAGCAAAGTAACAGCAGGACGCTACAATGGTTCGACGCGAAAAACTCGGCCGGAAGGATACTCATATGTACCAGACGCGTAAGATCGGTGTGGTCGGCCAGGGCCACGTAGGAGCACATGTCGCCAACAGCCTGCTCATGCAGGGCATTGCCGACGAGCTGTACCTGTGCGATATCAACGAGGCCAAGGTGACGTCCGAGGTCCAGGACCTGCGCGACTCCCTTTCGTTTGTCCCGTACAACACCAAGATCGTCAACTGCTACGACCACTACGAGGAGCTTGCCTGCTGCGACGTCATCGTCAACGCCGCCGGCAAGGTCGCGCTGGCCGCCGGCAACCGCGACGGCGAGCTGTTCTTTACCACCGACGCCGCCCGCACCTTTGCCAAGCGCATCGTCGACGCCGGCTTCGACGGCATCTTCGTGAGCATCTCCAACCCCTGCGACGTCGTGTGCACCGAGCTGTGGCACCTGACCGGCTACGACCCCAAGAAGATCATCGGCTCGGGCTGCGGTCTGGACTCCGCCCGTCTGCGTACCGAGATCTCCAAGAAGGTCGGCGTGAGCCCCAAGTCCATCGACGCCTACATGATCGGCGAGCACGGCTTTAGCCAGCTGGCCGCCTTTAAGGCAGCAACTATCGCCGGCAAGAGCCTCAACGAGCTTCAGGCCGAGAACTCCGACAAGTACGCCTTCGACCACATGGAGGTCGAGGAGCTCGCGCGCAAGGGCGGCTATGTTACCTACCAGGGCAAGCAGTGCACCGAGTACGCCGTCGCCAACTCCGCCGCGCGCGTCTGCGCTGCCGTTCTGCACAACGAGCACGCCGTGCTTTCGGCATCTACGCTCATGACCGGCCAGTATGGCGAGGAGGGCATCTTCACCTCCCTGCCGTGCGTGATCGGTGCCGAGGGCGTCGAGGAGGTCTACACGCTCGACCTTTCCGAGCACGAGCTCGAGGGCTTCCACAAGAGCTGCCAGCACATCCGCGACAACATCGCCCAGCTCGACTGGTGGGATGCCGAGGCCTACGACGCAAAGTAGGCCGCTGGCTGCTGCAACCTCACGAACTCAAGTGCCATGCAAAGCGGGCCGTACCGGAAATCCCCGGCGCGGCCCGCTTTTTTTGACTCGCGCTGCGCCCTTGCGAATCGAAGGTGAATGGTTTCCCCGTTACTTAGTACTGCTCGACACCCATGTAGCGGCGGAACTCGGGGCTGTGGTCGAAGACCTTGCCGCGGGCGGCACGCAGCTCGCAGCTCATCGCGTAGAAGAAGATCGGCTCCAGGAACGAACGCACGCTGGCGGGCACCTCACCCACGCCGTACTCGAGCGCGTCGAGCACCATGATGGTATCGGTGTGCGTGTTGAGGAACGCCAGTGCGCGCTCTTCCATGGGGCGGCACTCGCCGGCGCCAAGCTGTACAAAGTAAAACACGCCGGGCTCGGTGGCCTCGAAGGGGCCGTGGAAGTACTCGCCGGAGTGGATGTAGCAGCAGTGCTGCCACTGCATCTCCATGAGCGAGCAAATGGCCATGGCATAGGTCTGGCTAAAGTTGGGACCGGAACCCAGGATGTAGAAGAACTCGTGCTGCTGGCAGAGCTCGGCAAAGCGGGCGCCCAGCTCGGCGTTGACCTTCTCGCGGGCGGCGGGCAGCAGCGCGTCCATCTGCTTGAGGCCGGCGTACATGTCGGCGAGCGCCTCGTAGCCCTCCTGCTGGTCGAGCAGCTCGGCGGCGATCAGAGCGCCGATGCCCTGCGGGACCTCGGCCTGCGACACGCCCTCGCCCCACGGGTAGACCCAGGTGGTCCACTTGCCGTTGTCGATCTTGGAGCCCTCGCAGTCGGTCATGGCAACGACCTCGGCGCCGGCCGCCAGCGCCATCTCGCAACCGTCGACGACCTCCTGCGTGTTGCCGCTGTGGCTGCAGGCGATGACGAGCGACTTCTCGCCGAGGCTCTTGGGAGCCATCAGGCAGAACTCACGCGCCGTGTAGACCGCGGAGGTAAACGTGGTGGCCTCGCGCTTGAGCAGCTCGTTGGCCGGCATCAGGTCGATCATCGAACCGCCACAGGCGATCCAAAAGACGTTCTCGATCTTACCCTTGCGCTCGATGATTTCCTGGACCAGATCATGTGCGTTCATGCTGATGTTCCTCCCTGTGTGGCGGCCTTGAGCGACAGCAGCTCGTACCTGCGGTCGTTCTATGTTGTTCTATTTATAACACGCAAGCTACCGCAGGTGAAGTCATTTCGGCAAATTTGTTCTATGTTGTTCTATCTATGGACGTTAGATGTCGAACACGTAGCGCGAGCCCACAATCTTTTGGCGGCCGAGCAGCAGGGGCCGCTCATCGGCGTCGGTAAAGTACGCCTCCATATAGAAGAGCGGCTCACCGACCGGCACCTCGAGCAGCGGGGCCGCCTGAGCATCGGCCAGTGCGATCTCCACGGTACAGGGGTCGGATTTGAGCGGCGCGCGGCCCGAATGCTCGGCAACAACCGCAAAGATCGAGTTGTCGGT
>CAKUHM010000135.1 GCA_934655835.1 uncultured Collinsella sp.
CGCACCCGCGTCTGCACATCAGCTACCCCATGCTGGCACTCTCCTTTACCGTGATTTACGCGACCGGCGCCATCGACGACATCTTCCAGCTCAAGCCCAAGCAAAAGCTTGCTGGCCAGGTACTCGCCGCGCTCATCGCCTGCATTGGCGGCCTGCGCATCGGCGTCATCGTCAACCCGTTTGCCCCCGGCGAGATCATGCTCGGCTGGCTCGCCTACCCCATCACCGTGGTCTACTTGGTGGCGTTCACCAACATCATCAACCTCATCGACGGCCTCGACGGCCTGGCCACGGGCATTTGCGGCATCGCATCGTTCACCATGTTCTCGGTCGCCGTGCTCTCGGGCCGTATCGACGCCGCCGCGCTCTCCATCGCGCTCTTTGGCTCGTGCCTGGCCTTTCTGCGCTACAACTTCAACCCCGCCAGCATCTTCTTGGGCGACTCGGGATCGCTGCTGCTGGGCTTTGCGCTGGGCTCCATCTCGCTGCTCAACGTGAGCCGCACCGCCGCGCTCACCTCGCTCATCATCCCGCTCATCGTCGCCGGCGTGCCCATCATCGACACGTTCAGCGCCATCGTGCGCCGCAAACGCGCCCACATTAGCATCGGCCAGGCCGACAAGGGCCACATCCACCACCGCCTGATCCAAGAGGGCTACAACCAAAGGCAGGCCGTGCTGCTCATCTACGCCTGGTGCATCATGCTTTCGGCCGGCGCCGCTGCGATCAACCAGGTCGAGGTACCCATGCGTGTACTCATCTTTACCGTGCTCGCCATTGGCTCGGCGGCCTTCGCCAAGCACCTACACCTGTTTGAGCCCGTGCTGCGCCACCACTACAACAAGCGCACGCACGAGGACGAGCTGGTGACCCCCGACGACCCCGCCTTTAAGCAGGAGGAGCAGGCAGCCGAGGAACGCAAGGAGGAGCGTCACCACAGGCGCTAGGGTTTGCCGCCGAGGATGCGCCCAGGCGCCGCTGGCCAAGCGCAGCCGCGCCGCACCCGTCGCGCAAGCCGCCCTTTCTCGCCCCTCTCCTGCTTACACCTCACCCCTTTCAATAAACGCGTTATCATCTTGACCAATACGCATACGTTAGGAGCAATCATGCCAAACGAGAACAGCTACGAAGTCGCGCTGCAAAAGAGCAACGCCATTCGCGAGGGCCTGGCCAAAACGCCCGAAAAGTTCACCATGCTCACCGGCGACCGCCCCACCGGCCGTCTGCACCTGGGCCACTACTTCGGCACCCTCAAGGGCCGTGTTGAGCTGCAGAACATGGGCGCCAAGACCAACGTGCTCATCGCCGACTACCAGGTCATCACTGACCGCGACACGACCGAGCACATCCAGGACAACGTGTACAACATGGTCATGGACTACCTTGCCTGCGGCATCGACCCCGACAAGACCATGATCTACGCGCACTCCGCCGTGCCCGCCGCCAACCAGCTCATGCTGCCGTTCCTGTCGCTGGTCTCCGAGGCCGAGCTGGCGCGCAACCCCACCGTCAAGGCCGAGATGGAAGCCTCGGGCCACGAGCTTACCGGTCTTCTGCTCACTTACCCGGTGCACCAGGCCTGCGACATCCTGTTCTGCAAGGGCAACGTGGTGCCCGTCGGTCGCGACCAGCTGCCGCACATCGAGCTCACCCGCACTATCGCCCGCCGCTTTAACAACCGCTACGGCAAGGTGTTCCCCGAGGTCGACGCGCTGCTGTCCGAGACTCCGCTGCTACCGGGCCTGGACGGTCGCAAGATGAGCAAGAGCTACGGCAACGCCATCAATATTTCGATGACCGCCGAGGAGACGGCCAAGCGCATCAAGAAGAGCCAGACCGACTCCGAGCGCATGATCACGTTTGATCCCGAGAACCGCCCCGGCGTATCCGGTCTGCTTTCGACGGCCGCCATCTGCACCGGTCGTTCCGAGGTCGAGATTGCCGAGGAGATTGGCATGGGCGGCTCCGGCCAACTCAAGAAGTACGTGACCGAGGCCGTCAACGAGTACTTCGCGCCGATCCGCGAGCGTCGTCAGCGCTATGAGAACGATCTGGACTATGTGAAGGACGTCCTGCACGAGGGCAACCGTCGTGCCAACGAGATCGCCGAGCAGACCCTGGCCGAGGTTCAGGACGCCATGGGCATGGTGTACTAGCCGAGAACAATAAACAGCAGTCAAACAAAACCGCCGCGATGAGCACAATCCTCATTGCGGCGGTTTTGTTTTCTTCAGAGGTCGTTCGCCGAGGTATTCAGCCGCTCGGCAGAACCCCTAAGTCGCAAGCACCCTAAGACTATATTCTGTTAAGCAATGACGTCCTATTGTTTTAACATGCGGCAGCGTTTTACAGCAGAGCCGACCGACTGGAAGGAGCCCCATGAGCTCAGTTGCGTTTTGTACATGCAACGACCGGAAATGCCCGTTTAACCCTGTCAACCACGACAAGGGCTGCACGCCTTGTATCGCCAAGAATCTGCACGAGCACGAGATTCCAACGTGCCTGTTCAACGCGATTTCTCCCGATCGGCTTGAGGCCGATAAAGACGAGTGGTCGTGGCAAGCGTTCGCGCGGCATGTAGAGGCGTATCTGGGAAGCAACAGCCCAAGAATCCCCGCGGGCGAAGAGACGCCGCAGGGGCTTACAAAGATCGGTTGCTGCAAGCGGGACTAACAATCAAAGTTTGTGCCGTCCTAAGACCAAGCGTCGGCACCTCATTTTGGGATAACGCACCCGATGTTTTGTCCCATGATTACAGGAAAGCGCCCGCCGGCCATGGTAGCCGACGGGCGCTTTCCCGAAGTACACCGTTGAATCGCACAGAGGGGAGGAATGCGAATCAAACTCAACAGGGCAGGCTTTTTCATCGCCTATGGCCTGCTCCGTTGCTGAATACAATATAGTTCACCGTGGTTTACTTTCTAGTGTGAAACTACCTCACCATACCTTCTCCATAAGTTAGCTCAGGTAAACTAGAAGCACCGCAAAGGGGGCAGGCACCTTTGTGGTGGTTTTGGCGCGAGCAAGCCGTTAAAGCCCGGGCAGCCAACGACAGGCGCCCAGGTCGACGTGCATGGGATCGGTAAACGTCACGCCCTCCCCCATTAAGAGCTCACGCTGAGCATCGGGGCCGCCAAACGCAAAGCCCTCGCAAATGCGGCCATCGGCAAACACCACGCGATGGCAGGGAATCTGACCAGGGCGCGGATTGCTGTGCAGCGCATAGCCCACAAAGCGCGCGCTCCGCGGACGACCGGCGAGCAGCGCCACCTGACCGTAGGTGGCGACCATCCCCTCGGGAATCTGCTCGACTACCTCGTACACCCGCTCAAAAAAGCCCTTAGATGCCATCGCACGCTCCTTTCAACCCGGTAAAGCATAAACCACCACAAAGGTGCCTGTCCCCTTTGTGGTGGTTTTGGCAGGTGGGCTAGTTAACGGGCTGGAAGAAGGCTACGGCGACGGCGCCGGGGCCCACGTGGGTGCCGATGGTGGCACCGATGGTGTGGACGGGCAGCTCACCCTCAGTGTGGCCAGCCCACAGTGCCGCGCTGTCCTCGATATACTTCTTGAGCACCGCATCCGAAAGGCCCGTATAGCCGAGCGCCAGCGGCATGGAAAAGTCGATGCCGCCTGCCTTTTCGACCTTCTGGTTGAGCAGGTTACGTCCGTTCTTGGAACCGCGCGCCTTGCCCAGCTGCACGATCAGACCGTCCTCGGCAGCCACAACGGGCTTTACGTTGAGCAGCGTGCCCACGGCGCCGGCAGCAGCAGACAGGCGACCGCCGCGCACCAGGTACTCCAGCGTCTCGAGCAGACCAATAACCACCACGCGGTCACGGACGGCCTCGACAGCCGCCGCGATCTGGGCCGCGCCCTGGCCCTCGTCCACTAGGCGCAGGGCATACTCGACCAGCACGCGCTCACCCAGGGTAACGTTATTGCTATCAACAACATACACGTCGCCGCCCGGCGCCTCGGCAAGTGCGGTACGGGCGCTCTGATTGGTCCCCGAAAGTTTGGCACCCACGGTAATAATCACCGCCTCGTCGCCGGCCTCACGCGCCTCGGCAATCGCCTGCGAAAACGCGTACGGGTTGACCTGGCCGGTCTTGGGCAGCTCATCGCGCTCCACAAGCATCTCGTAAAAGCGCTGGTGATCGATGTCGACGCCATCCATATACACATCGGTGCCAAAGGTGACGGACAGCGGCAGAACACGCAGAGCGGGGTGCTCCGCCGGCGACATATCGCTTGCGGAATCGGTAATAATGCGGACGGACATAACGAATCCTTTCTTGCGCAGGTCCCGCGCGGGGAATTTTGACAGCAATGCCCCGGCACGGCATACGCGCTCAAACGGGACTATGCAGTTTTTAATGGGAAGCAAATGCCTTGGCGGCCTTAGATCTCACGCAGGGTGTTGAGAATCGTACGCAGCGACGCATACATCTGCTCGCGCTGCTCCACGCCCATGGCCTTGCCGGTGGTATCGAGCACCTCGCGAATGATGCGGTCCGCCTCGCTCATGCTCTCGCCGCCCAGAGCGGTCAGGCGCACCGGGGCACG
>CAKUHM010000136.1 GCA_934655835.1 uncultured Collinsella sp.
CCACCCAAAAACTCATCCAACATTAATCTTGGCTCAAGAATCGCTTAATCTATAACCTGCACTATAGAGTTCGACCAAGGGCGGGGCGGCGCCGCGCAACGCAGGCCGCCGAACGCAACGCTCGCGCCCGGGCAGATCGCCCGGCGTCGCGCCCATCGAACGAAAGGAAAGGTCATGAACGACCTCGAAAAAGTTGAAACCATCCGCACCAAGTGCAACGTGAGCTACACCGATGCCAAGGCGGCGCTCGACGCTGCCGACGGCAACGTTCTGGATGCCATCATTTGGCTCGAGTCGCAGGGCAAGACCCAGACCACGTCGGCGCATGCCGCCACCGAGTCCGCGCCAGTCGATGAGCCCTCTGCCGAGATGGTCGCCGCGCAGGCAGCCTACGAAAAGTCGAGCGAAAAGACCGACTTCTCCAAGAAGATGGACAGCGTGTGGGAGTACCTCAAAAAGCTCTTCCGCCTGAGTCTGGACACCAAGTTTATCGCCACACGCCGCGATGCGATCATCCTCAACATCCCCATCCTGATCCCCATCGTCGCGCTGTTTGCCTGGGGCGCCACGATATGGCTGATGCTGATTGGCCTGTTCTTTGGTATGCGCTACCGCATCGACAGCGACGGCGACGTGCCCGGCAGCATCAACAACCTTATGGATAGCGCTGCCAACGCCGCAGACGACATCAAGCAAAATCTCAACGACGACAAGTAATCGCAGACGGGGGCACGCATGGCACGGATCTTGATCGTAGAGGACGAGGAGAAAATCGCCCGCTTTGTGACGCTCGAGCTGGAGCACGAGGGCTACCAGGTGGAACACGCCGCCGATGGCCGCACTGCCGTGGACCTGGCGCTGGAGCGCGACTACGATCTGATTCTGCTCGACGTGCTGTTGCCGCAGCTCAACGGCATGGAGGTCTTGCGGCGTGTCCGCAAGCACAAGGATGTGCCGGTGATCATGGTCACCGCGCGCGATGCCGTGATGGACAAGGTGGCCGGGCTCGATGCCGGCGCCGACGATTACCTGACCAAGCCGTTTGCGATTGAGGAGCTGTTCGCACGGATCCGCGTGGCACTGAAGCGCTCGGAAGCCGTGCGAGCGGCTTCGGGCGTTGGCGGCGCCGGTACTGGGGCGGGCACGGCAGGCGGCGCGGGCGCCGGAGCCGCTGCGATGCCCCCGGTCGGCGACTCGACCCAGGCTTCCGCCGCGCCCTCCCCCGCCGCACTCGCCGTGGGTTCGGTCGCGCTCGATCCCGACCGCCGCGAAGTCACGGTCGGCGGCTCGCCCATCGCGCTCACGGCCCGCGAGTTCGACGTCCTCGCCCTGCTTATGACGCATGCCGAAACCGTGCTCACGCGCGAGCGCATCGCGCACGAGGCGCTGGGCTACGAATACGTGGGCGACACCAACAACGTCGACGTGCACATCGCGCACCTGCGCGCCAAGATCGAGGACGCCGGCGGCGCCCGCATCATCCAGACCGTGCGCGGGGTGGGCTATGTCTGCCGCGCGTAACGCCGAGACCAAGCGCGTCACCTCCATCGCCCGCGCCATCAACTGGAGCTATATGTGGCGCCGCTTGATGAGCCACATCTGGCTCGATCTGTTACTGTTGGTTATTGCGGCGGCGATCCTCGTCTATGGATACAACCAGACGCTGCCCGATGGCGCGTTTACCGCGGGATGGATCCCCGGCGCCGCCGTTCGCAGCATGTCGCTGACGCCCGCGCGCGGCTGGGACCTGACAACGCTCACCTATACCGTCGAGCTTGCGCGTACCACCAAGACTTTCCCCCTCGCGCAGGACCTCGTCGCGCTATGGCCTCTCTACCTTGTCGTTGTGAGTTGGCAGGTCATCAGCGTGCTCAACATGCTCGGCGGCGCCCGCCGCGTGCGCCGCACCATGGCGCCGCTCAACGATCTGGCCCTGCGCGTGGACGAACTCGGCCGCATGCAGCTCTCCGGCGGCAAGATGGAAACGCTCGAGCAGGCCATCGAGCGCGCAAGCGTCGACTCGCCGAGCGTCACCACCGGCGACGCCGACCTGGCAAGCATCGAGGTCGCGCTCAACCGCCTGCTGCGCCAGATGCAAGAGGCCAAGCTGCAGCAGATGCGCTTTGTCAACGACGCGAGCCACGAGCTGCGCACGCCCATCGCGGTGATTCAGGGCTACGTGAACATGCTCGACCGCTGGGGCAAAGACGACCCGGACGTGCTGGCAGAGTCCATTGCCTCGCTCAAGGCCGAAAGCGAGCATATGCAGGAGCTCGTGGAGCAGCTGCTGTTTTTGGCGCGCGGCGATGCCGGGCGCACGGTCCTGCGGCGTGCGAATACTAACCTGGCCGCACTGGTCGGCGAGGTATGCGAGGAATCGCAGATGATCGATGCCGCGCACACATATCGACTGGCGTACGATGCCGCACTTACCAGCGACCCGCGCTGCGACGCGCCCGTTGACGTGGCGCTCGTGAAGCAGGCTCTGCGCGTGATCGTGCAGAACGCCGCCAAGTATTCGGACGCGGGCACATCCATCTCGTTTGGCGTGACGCCGGATGCGGGCGCGGGCACGATCGACATAAGTGTTGAGGACGAGGGCATCGGCATGAACCAGGAATCCGCAGCTCACGCGTTCGAACGGTTCTACCGCGCCGACAACGCACGCGATGCCGGCGCGCAGGGCTCGGGTCTGGGGCTTGCCATTGCCAAGTGGATCGTCGATAGCCATGGTGGTGTCATTGGCGTGACCTCAGTCGAGGGCGTCGGCAGCCGCTTTACGATTCGCCTGCCGCGGTAGGAAGCCCCTCGGCATAAAAAAGGGATAGGGCCAGGCGGCTCTATCCCTTTTTGCTAGCTATAGCAGCTTGTGCGCTACTCGCGGCACAGATGCACGGCGAAGCCGGCGAACTCGCGCTTAAAGTACACGAGCTTGGTGCCGCCGTCGGGCAGCAGCACGCGCGACTCCTCGTTGACCTCGAGCCCGCGCTCGGCAAACCACTTCTCGGCCGCATCGATGTCGTTGACGGCAAAGCCAATGTGGCCCTTGGTGCCACGACCGTTCTGCTTCATGACCTCGATCAGCGAATCGTTAAAGTACGAAACCGGGGTCTCGATAACGGGTAGGCCCATCATCGTCGAGAACAGCTCCGCGATCTCCAGGGCATCGGCCGGGTCGGTGGCGTTAATGCCCACGTGGGCGACGCGCATGCCAAAGAGCTCTACCGGGTTGGCGTTCTGCTCATTCATTACAGGCAGCGCCTACTGAGCCATAACGTCGAGAACGGCCTTCTCGGCAGCGACGCGGTTCATGCCGGTCATGAAGGGCACGCCGCTCACGTACGGGCAGGTGAGGCCCTCGGGGGCAACGGTGGTGGCAATCAGCAGGTCGGCGCCCTCGTCGCAAGCGTCCTTGGCCTCAGAGATGGCGCACTGCACGATCTCATACTTGCCGGCATAACCGTTGGCGTCGAGCATGGTAGCGACCTTCTGGGCAACGAGCGTGGAAGTAGCAGCGCCAGCACCGCAAGCCAAAACGATCTTCTTCATAGGTAATGTCTCCCTTCATGGTTTACTTTAGGTAAGTGTACCGCAGCGAGCGATGGCACTCAGCCTCGATGAGCTTTTATGCCAGTTTGCTTGCGCGCTGCGTATAATACATCTAGTACGTGTTGTCATACCGCTCGCTATATGAGCGACTAAGGATCCCAATATGCCCGATTCCCGCACACTCTGGACCGCCGTCGTTATCATCTGCATCGGCGTGTCGGTGTTCTTTAGCGTCAAAAAACGCACCACGTTCAAGCGTCTGCAGCAGCTTATGGCTGCCAAGCAGTGGGACGAGTTCGATCGTTTGCTCGACGGCAAACTCACCAGCATGCTGTACCCGCGCTACAACCGCGACTACCTGCGTCTGAACTCCTATCTGCTGCGCGAGGACCACAAGCGCGCCGATGAGATGTTCGATTTGCTGCTGGGGCTCAATCTGCCCAAGATGCAGCGCGTCGACCTGGTGATTAAGGCCTTTAACTACTATGCTGGCCAGGAGGACCGCAAAAAGTCCAAGGAGCTTCTGCACGAGATCAAGGGCTTTGAGGGCGGTCAGGCCGAGGCGGTCGCACACGAATGCCAGCTGATGTACGACACGATGATCCTCAAGCGCCACAACGACATTCCCGAGCTGGAGCGCATGCTCAAGGAAGCCGGTGACGACAAGGTTAAGAGCTGCCGCCTGGAATACCTGCTAGCCCTGCAGTACCAGAACAAGGGCGACGAGGCCAAGTTCGCCGAGTACTTGGAAAAGTCGGGCCAACACTCGATGGCCGTCAACGCGTAACGGACGGCTTGTGCTAGACTTCTAGTCTCACGGGGGCGTGGCGGAATTGGCATACGCAGGGGACTTAAAATCCCTCGCCGCAAGGATTGTGGGTTCGAGTCCCACCGCCCCTACCATATAGCGCCTACGAGCCCGCATCCCCCAGGTATGCGGGCTCGTTTCTTTTAGATGCCGGTGGGACTCGAACCCGCGAGGGGGCGAGCGTTAAGCGGACGCGCAGCGT
>CAKUHM010000137.1 GCA_934655835.1 uncultured Collinsella sp.
AACACCCAGGTCATGCTGCGCGTCATCGATACCCGCTGGATGAACTACCTGCAGGAGATGGACTACCTCAAGACCGGTATCGGCCTGCGCGGCTTTGGCCAGCGCGACCCGTTGGTCGAGTACAAGACCGAGGCTTACGGCGCGTTCCAGATGCTCGTCGACACCATGTACGAGGACTACCTGCGCACCGTCCTGCGCATCGAGATCAAGGCTGCCCCGCGTGCCGTGGAGCACAAGGAGGAGCCCGCGCTTGAGGGCGCCCAGTTCTCGGGTCCTGCCGAGGTCGATGGCGACAACGGCGATTCCGTGCTTCGTAAGCAGGCACAGGTGCAGGCCCGCACGGCTGTTCAGGGCGGACCTGCTGCCGTCAACAATGGTGGCAAGGTGACCACCTATCGCAAGTCCGAGAGCGACGATCCGTACGTCAACGTGGGTCGCAACGACCCGTGCCCGTGCGGTAGCGGTAAGAAGTTTAAGCACTGCCACGGCAGGAATCGTTAATGGCAGAGGCTTTAGAGGTAACGCCCGCCGAGCTGGACGCGTTTGCGGATCGGCTCGGCGAGGTCGAGTCGTATCTCCATCTTGACGAGAAACGTACCCGCGTGACCGAGCTCGAGGCCAAAAGCGTGGCCCCCGGCTTTTGGGATGACGCCGACGCCGCTCGCGCCACGATGGAGGAGATCGCGCGCGCCAAGGAAGACATCGCTGCCGTGGACACCGCGCGCGGCGAGCTTTCCGATGCCCGCGCGGCGTTGGAACTTGCCGAGGAGATGGGGGATGACCCTGAAGCCGCTGCCCTTCGTGAGGAGGCTGCGGCTACGGCAGAGCGTCTGGCTCGCGCCATCGACGAGCTCGAGCTTTCGAGCTGGTTCACCGGTGAGTTCGATCACGGTGATGCCATTGTGACCATCAAGCCCGGACAGGGTGGTCTGGAGGCCCAGGACTGGACCTTCATGCTCTTTAAGATGTACATGAAGTACTGCCAGCGTCGCGGTTGGAAAGTCACCATCAACGATTGTCCCGCGGCCGAGGTTATCGGCATCGATCGCGCGACCTTTACTGTCGAAGGCAAGGATGCCTTTGGCATGCTTCGTGCCGAGGCCGGCGTTCATCGCCTGGTGCGCATTAGCCCCACCGACGACAAGAAGCGCCGCCAGACCACGTTTGCCGGCGTCGAGGTCATCCCCGTGCTACCCGACGATATCGACATCGAGATCAGTCCCGACGACATTCGCGTCGACGTGTACCATGCAAGCGGCCCGGGCGGCCAGGGTGTCAACACCACCGACTCTGCCGTGCGCGTGACGCATTTCCCCAGCGGCATTGTGGTGACCTGCCAAAACGAGCGTAGCCAGATCCAGAACAAGGCCGCGTGCATGCAGATCCTCAAGGCTCGCCTGTACGAGATTGAGCTCGAGAAGCGTGCCGAGGCGCTCGATGAGATTCGCGGACCCAAAACCACGATTGGTTTTGGCAACCAGATCCGCAGCTACGTGCTCTACCCGTATCAGATGGTTAAGGACCTACGCACGGGCGTTGAAACCAGCAACGTCGAGGCCGTTCTTGACGATGGCGACCTGGACCCGTTTGTTATTGGCTACCATCGCTGGGCTACCGGCAACGCTGACGCGGAAGCCCCGTCTGCATAAACTGCTCGGTTTATGTGGGAATGGATTTAACCATCCGAACAGGGTGGTTTTGTATCCAGAACAAACCAGTCGCGGGGTGGTTTTTGCCCGGTGAATCGGTAGAATCGAATATGAGAAGAAGTTCAAGGCGCATCCGTTGGGGGTGCGCTTTTTTGAGGGAGGCAGCATGGCATATCGTCTGGACATCAAGCGCATTCTTTCGATGAACTTCTTTCACGATCTGCCGCAGATCATGTTTGGGTGCGCCTTGGCCGCCATCGCGACCGACCTGTTTTTGATTCCCAACGGCCTTGCCGCCGGTGGCGTCACAGGCCTTGCGACTATCATCCAGGCCCTCGGTGCGGCGCGAGGCGTGTCGCTTCCCGTCGGTATCCAGACCATTGTGATGAACGCCTTGCTGTTACTGGTCGTCATGCGCGAGGGCGGCATGTTCTACGTGGTGCAGACGGCGACGGGCTTTGTGCTGCTGGGCTTCTTTACCGACCTGTTCGCCCCGTTTGTAGCACCTCTGGCGCATGCGGACCTGATGCTTCCCGCTATGTGGGGCGGCATTATTACGGGCATCGGTTACGGCATGGTGCTGCGTGCCGGCGCCAACACCGGCGGCTCGGACACGATTGGCCAGATCATCTCGCGTAACACCTCGCTGCCGGTGGGCTCGACCGTTATGGCAATCGATGTTGCCGTATGCGCGGCATCGGCTCCGGTCTTCTCGCTCGAAAATGCCCTGTACGCAGGACTTTCGATGGTGATTAGCGGCTATGTGATCGATGCGGTGGTCGATGGCGGCAACAAGCGTCGTATGGTACTCATCATCTCGGACAACTTCCCCGATATCGCGGCCGACATCATGTATGGTCTGGGCCGCGGCTGCACCAAATTAAAGGCGACCGGCATGTATTCGGGCGCCGAGAAGCCAGTGATCATGGTCATCGTGAGCCGCCGCGAGCTCAATACGCTCAAGACGATCGTGCGCGAGCGCGATCCTCATGCCATCGTGACGGTTGCCGACGTTACGGAAACCTTCGGTGAGGGCTTCAAGGACATTAACGCGTAGGGCCGACCGCGTCCCATCCAAAAGACGTTCACATTGATAAACCGTTTCATCAGCGGTTCTGCCTGCTAAATTGTTCAAATAATGATAAAAACTCTGGTAAAGCTTCCAGTTTCCAGCATAATGAAGGACGTACGTGCATCGCGGCTGGGTTGGGACGACCTTCTGTGCCGTGCGCATCTTGTCTAAAGAGGATGAAAGGAAGGCACAATGAGCGACGAAGAGCTCAAAAAGGTTGCCAACGAGGTAAGGAAGGGCATCGTCACCGGCGTGCACGCTGCCAAGTCCGGCCATCCGGGCGGTTCGCTCGGCGCTGCCGACATCATGACCTATCTGTACTTTGAGGAAATGAACGTCGACCCGGCCGATCCCCGCAAGGCCGACCGCGATCGCTTTGTGCTCTCCAAGGGCCACTGCGCACCGGGCCTCTACGCCGTGCTCGCCGAGCGCGGTTTCTTCCCCAAGGAGGACCTCGAGACGCTGCGCCACATCGGCAGCCACCTGCAGGGTCACCCCAACATGAACGACACTCCGGGCGTCGATATGTCCACCGGCTCGCTGGGTCAGGGCATCTCCGCCGCCGTCGGGATGGCGCTCGCCGCTAAGCACTGGGGCGACGACTACCGCACCTACGCCCTGCTGGGCGATGGCGAGAGCGAGGAGGGCCAGGTCTGGGAGGCCGCCATGTTTGCCGGCAATCAGCAGCTCGATAACCTCTGCGTGATCGTCGACCACAACGGCCTTCAGATCGACGGTCCTGTCGAGGAGGTCAACGACCCCATGCCGCTCGCCGACAAGTTCCGCGCCTTTAAGTTCCATGTGGTGGAGCTCGCCGACGGCAACGACTTCGGTCAGATCCGTGCCGCCTTCGCCGAGGCCCGCGCCACCAAGGGGCAGCCGACCGCCATTATCGCCGAGACCATGAAGGGCAAGGGCGTCTCCTTTATGGAGAACCAGGTTGGTTGGCACGGTAAGGCCCCCAACGATGAACAGTTTGAGCAGGCCATGGCAGAGCTCACGGCCGCCGGAGAGGAGCTCTAGGATGGCAGACGTCAAGAAAATCGCCACGCGCGTAAGCTACGGCGAGGCCCTCGTCGAGCTCGCCGCCGAGCACGATGACTTTGTGGTCCTCGACGCCGACCTGGCCGCCGCCACGCAGACCGGCAAGTTCAAGGCTGCCTACCCCGACCGTTTCTTTGATGTGGGCATCGCCGAGAGCAACCTGATGGGTGTTGCCGCCGGTATCGCGACCACCGGCCGCGTTGCCTTTGCGAGCACCTTTGCCATGTTTGCTGCTGGCCGCGCCTTTGAGCAGGTCCGCAACTCCATTGGCTATCCGCACCTCAATGTTAAGATCGGTGCCACGCATGCCGGTATCTCGGTGGGCGAGGACGGTGCCACGCACCAGTGCTGCGAGGATATCGCCCTCATGCGCGTCATCCCCGGCATGACTGTGATCGTTCCTGCCGACGACGTCGAGGCCCGCGCCGTGACGCGCGCCGCCTACGAGTGCGACGGTCCGGTGTACATGCGCTTCGCCCGTTTGGCCTCGCCGGTTATCAACGACCCCGAGACCTATAAGTTCGAGTTGGGTAAGGGCATTGTTATGCGCGAGGGCGCCGATGTGACCATCATCGCCTGCGGTCTGATGGTCGGCGAGGCTCTCGAGGCCGCCGAGCAGCTTGCTGCCGAGGGCATCGACGCCGAGGTCATCAACATGCACACCATCAAGCCCATCGACGCCGACCTGATCGTCAAGAGCGCCACCAAGACCGGCCACGTCGTGACCGTCGAGGAGCACTCTGTGATCGGTGGCCTGGGCAGCGCCGTTGCCGACGTC
>CAKUHM010000138.1 GCA_934655835.1 uncultured Collinsella sp.
CGCGAACGCCCGGTATGCAAGCGCTTGCCGGCCTCGCCGATGCGACGCGTCAGCTCGCTCTCGATGGACATATGGATGTCCTCGTCGTTGATATCGAAGGTGAAGTTGCCGGCATCGATATCCTGTTCGATTCCGGTCAGGCCCTCGGCAATCGCCTGCTCATCCTCGGCACTGATGATGCCCTGGGCCGCCAGCATCTTGGCATGCGCCTTAGAACCGGCGATATCCTGCTTATAGAGATGTTTGTCGACCGGCAGCGACGCGCCAAACTCCTGCGTGACCTCGGCCACTCCCGCCTCAAAACGACCGCCCCAAAGAGCCATGGAACCGTCCCCTTTCTCCAATTACCAAAACAAGCGCCCAAAGCAATACGCCATGTCGCTAAAGCGATTTTTCAACCGCTAGTTTTACACATTCCCCACCGTGCGCTGGGCCATGTAGCTAATTTGCAAAGAAGTGACGCACCATGCACTTGGCACCCAACGTCTCCCTCCGAATGTTGCCCTGCGAACCGTCAATCCAAGCCTTCAGGCTCATAGGGACGTCCTCGACCTTTGCAGCATCGAGCTCGGGCGCGAGGGCAAGTAAAGCATGCGCGATGACATTGAACATATTGGATACTCCTCATATATATAGGCGCAAGGCCGACAAATTGATAGAAAGAGCCCCGCCGGACAACCCCGGCGGGGCTCGGACTCAGCCGCAGGTGCGGCGTCATATATGCGGGCGGAACGTAGGGGCCACCGATGTTAAGAAGTGTCAGCAAGCATAACGAAAGGTAGGGACCCCGTGCGCCCGTTATGTATCACGCGGATGGGCCGCGCGGATACCAAGGGAAGGAGGCGCTAGGCCTGGGCGGCAGCAGAGCTGGGACCCTGGACCTTTGCCCACGTCTTAAGCGACAGCGTATCGATCTCGATAAAGCCGGCGCTGGCCTTCTCGTCAAACGTGGTGTCGCGGTCGTAGGTAGCCAGACCGTAGTCGTAGAGGCTGAAGGGGCTCTTGCGGCCGACGACATGGCAGTTGCCCTTAAAGAACTTCAGACGGACAGTACCGGTGACGAATTTCTGGGTATCGGCCATAAAGGCGTCGAGCGCGTTCTTGAGCGGGCTGTACCACTGGCCGTTGTACACAGCGGTAGCCCAATCCTGCTCGAGCTTAATCTTAGTCTTGAGCAGGTCACCCTCGACGCAGATGTCCTCGAGCGCCTTGTGGGCGGTGATGAGCGTCAGGGCGCCGGGAACCTCGTAGCACTCGCGGCTCTTGAGGCCCACCAGACGATCCTCGACCAGATCCAGACGGCCAAAGCCGTTATCGCCGGAGATCTTGTTGAGCGCGATAACGATCTCGGAGAGCTTCATCTTCTTGCCGTCGACGGCGACGGGCTTGCCGGCCTCAAACTCAATCTCGGTATACGTCGGGGTGTCGGGCGTGTCCTCGGGATTCTTGGTCATAACCCAAGCGTCGTCGAGCGGCTCGTTCCAAGGATCCTCAAGGTGACCGCACTCGATGGCGCGACCCCACAGGTTGTCATCGATGGAATAGGGGTTGTCGTTGGCACCCTCGGGAACCGGCACGTTGTGGGCGTGGGCGTAGGCGACCTCGTCCGGACGGCACTTCAGATCCCACTCACGAACCGGAGCGATAACCTTGAGCTCGGGGTCGAGGGCCTTGACGGCGGCCTCAAAACGGACCTGGTCGTTGCCCTTGCCGGTGCAACCATGGGCGACATAGGTGGCGCCGAACTCGTGGGCGACCTCAACGAGCTTCTTGGCAAGCAGCGGACGGGACAGAGCGGAGAGCAGCGGGTACTTGTTCTCGTACATGGAGTTGGCGGCGATGGCCTTGGTCAGGAACTCATCGGAGAACTCGTCGCGCAGGTCGAGTACCTGGCAGTCCAGAACGCCCAGGTCGAGGGCCTTCTGCTTCTTGGCATCCAGGCCGGTCTCCTCCTGGCCCACGTTGCCGCAGACGCAAACGACATCAAGATTCTTCTCATCCTGGAGCCACTTGACACATACGGATGTATCAAGACCACCGGAATATGCGAGAACGACTTTTTCCTTGCTCATGGCTGTTTCCTTTCGCCCTTGGTAGCTAGTTAGAACATCGGTCAGTTGCAAGTCACCCTGAGGTCAAAAACCGTGCAATATCAGGTTATTCAGCAGAATGCAGCACAGGCATGCCCTAGAAACATGCGGCTATGTCGTGCTAAAAACCCGACGACCTCAAAATGACTCTGTTGAGGCATTTCGCCCCATGCGGACAGAGACGATTGTTATCGTCGTCGGGAAATTGCGCGCTGGCGTCGGATGGCATTGTCTGCAGTGGTGATGATCTTTACGAACTGCATCTGCCTCTCCTTTCACGTATCGCCGGGCGCAATTCATATATCGCAAACGGTACCTTTTCCTCGGTAAACGGCGCTTTTGCCGTCTCCGTTTTCGATGGTCGCTATCATACGCTAAAGTGCTTGCTGCACAAGCGACAAATTCAAATTTCTGAAAAGTTTTTTCATTACTTTGTGAAGAGTGGTGCAAATACGCGTCAATCCTGCGAAAATACGCCCGACTACTAGTTAATGATTATAACGTCTGAAACAATCTCGAAACGAAAGGCGCGCTTTTATGCAAACTTACGAATCAGATGCCAATATCGGCAAGATTAAGATTCTCGCCGTCGATATGGACAAGACGCTTCTCACCGACGAGCGCGTGCTGCCTCAGGGCCTCGATGAGCGTCTGGACAAGCTCGCCGACGCTGGCATCGTATTCTGCCCCGCCAGTGGACGCCCGGCCCCCAAGCTCGAGGAAATGTTCGAGGGCATTAAGAACCGCCTCGCTTTTTGCCCCGACAACGGAGCCTGCGTCATCTATCGCGGCAACTATATCTATAAGAGCAACATCGATGTGGCGCTGTACCAGCAGGTACTCGCCCGTGCCTCGGAGGACCCGCGCGCCGTTCCCGTCCTGTGCTGCTACGACGAGTTCTACGTGCTTGCCCGCGACCACCAGTATCACGACGAGATCAGCGTCTACTACAACACGATTAACTACGTCGATACCTTTGAGGGCCTCGACATCGAGTCCAACAAGATCTCGATCTTCTTCCCTGCCTATGATGCCGAGCCCGCGTTCCGCGAGACCTATAACCCCGCGTTCTCCGACCAGCTCTATGTCACCAATGCCGGTCGCGAGTGGATCGACTTTATGAACTTGGGCGTCGACAAGGGCGCCGGCGTCGCGCACCTGTGCGAGCAGCTCGGCATCGACATCGCCGATGCCGCCGCCGTGGGCGACACCTACAACGACATCCCCATGCTCGAGCGCGTCGGTCACAGCTTTATCGTCGACAATGCCGAAGAGCATATGAATGCGCATGCCAAGTGGCGCATTCCGAGCAACAACGACGGGGGCGTACTGACGCTCATCGACGCCATCTTGGCGGCTCGTTAAACTCGCCGCCATGCCCGGGCCCGCCGTTTGATTTTTGCTCGGTCAGGTCCTGGGCTCGCTCGAAGGCCACATTAAGTGGCCTTCGGCTCGTGCGGAATCTACAAAAATCAAACGGCCGGCCCCGGGCATAGCTATGTTGACTTGCTTGCCGCCTAGATGGCGTCTTGAGTGCCTAGATACTTGGCTGTATTTTGGATGAAGGGAGCTCCTTGTTGGTAAGGGGCTCCCTACTGTTTTGGTTAACTGTGGGACAAAATCATCAGTAGTGTTTGTCCCAAATCTTAAGTAAGTGGGGCTTGCAACTCGAGCGAATTTATCCTCCGAGGAGCCCCCATAAGATTCATAAATCTCATAAGATTCATAAGACCCATAAGATTGATAAATCTCATAAGCCTCATAAACAAAAGGGCCCAAGCATGTTGCTCGGGCCCGCTGGGGGCTACTTTGCGTCTGCCCAGGTCACACCGGTGCTGGCTTCGGCGATCAACGGTACGCGGAGGTCCACTACGTGTTCCATGACGTCGCGAACCATCGCGGTGAGGCGCTCGACTTCGTCGACGGGGCACTCAAAGTCCAGTTCGTCGTGGACTTGCAGAATCATGTGGGCGGCAAAACCCTCTTCTTCTAGGCGACGGCTGACGCGGGCCATGGCAATCTTGATGATGTCGGCCGCGGTGCCCTGCATGGGATGGTTCATGGCCGTGCGCTCACCAAAGCCACGGAGCTGCGGGTTTTTGGCCTTGAACTCGGGGATATGGCGCCTGCGGCCATACATGGTCTCGGCATAACCCGTCTGCTTGGCACGCGCCACCACGTTGTCCAGGAATGTGCGCACGCCGGGGTAAGCCTCGTAGTAGCGATCGATCATGTCGCGCGCCTCGGCCATCGAGATATGCAGCGACTGCGACAGACCGTAGGCTTGCTGACCGTACACGATGCCAAAGTTCACGGCCTTGGCGCGGCTGCGCAGGTCGGGCGTTACCTCGGATACCTGGACGCCAAATACGCGCGCGGCCGTCTCGGCATGGAAGTCCTCGCCCTCGTTAAAGGCGCG
>CAKUHM010000139.1 GCA_934655835.1 uncultured Collinsella sp.
CGCGGCGCCGCCTTTACCGCCGAGCGCGGTGGCGAGCGAAACTTCACCTCGCTCGACGAGCTCGCGACAGCTGCCGACGTCGATGCCGTCTATATCGGCAGTCCCAACGCGCTTCACTACGAGCAGGCCCTTGCCTGCATCGCCGGCGGCAAACACGTCATCGTCGAGAAGCCCTTCTGCGCCACCGAGGCACAGGCGCTGGAGGTCTTCCGCGCCGCCGAGGCAGCGGGCGTTGTAGCCCTCGAGGCCATGCGCCCCCTCCATGACCCCGCCTTCCACGCCATCGAGGACGCCTTAGGCGAGATTGCGCCCATTCGCCGCGCTTCGCTGCGCTTTGGCAAATATTCTTCGCGCTACAACGAGGTTCTCGCGGGACGTGCCACCAATATCTTCGACTGCCACATGGCATCGGGGTCCCTCATGGATATCGGCGTCTACACTGTCGAGCCCATGGTCGAGATCTTCGGCATGCCCTCCGGCCTCACCAGCATGACCACGTTGCTGGATCCCGCCACGCAACAGCTCACGAACGGACCCATCGACGGCTGCGGTTCCATCCTCGCCAGCTACGGCGGCGGCCGCATCTCCGTCGAGCTTGCACATTCCAAGATCACGAATGACCTGCTGCCCTCGCAGATCGAAGGCGAGCGCGGCACCATCCAGATCGACCATCTGTCCACGCCCCGTAACGTACGCATCGACTATCGCGGCGACGTCGTGCGCGGGTCGGCGACCGAGGCACCGCGCGAGCAGGACGACAACGGCCGCGTGCTCGACCTGCCCAAATCGAGCAACACCATGGAGTACGAACTCGCCGACTTTATCACCGCTATCGACGGCATCGACAACGTTAAGGAAGAGATTTGGGAGACCCCAGCTGGGCGCCACGAGCTTGGCCATTACCGCGACGTCACGCTTGTCTCACTGCGTATTATGGATGCCGTGCGCCAACAGGCCGGCATCGCCTTCCCCGCCGATTCGGTCAAGCAGGCCTAGCGATGGGTTTCTTCGACAAGCTCTTCTCTGGCGTCAATCGCGAGCCCCAAAAGCCCACTGACGTCGAACTCGAGCTGCGCCGCAGGCTTACCGTGCTGGCAAGTGACGAGGCCACTCAAGACACTCCCCTGCGCTATTTCTTGCGCTGGACGGGGCAAGTCCAGGGCGTCGGCTTTCGCTTTACCAACACCAACCTCGCGCAGGCACGCGCACTCACCGGTTGGGTGCGCAATATGGAAGACGGCTCGGTCGAGATGGAGGTGCAGGGCGCACCGGCGAATATCCTGTCTCAGCTCGAGGCGCTTCATGCCTCCTACGAGCGGATGGGGACGCGCTTTCGCCTCAAAGATGCCCAGGCGCGAGCCCCGCTTGCCGATGAAGACGGTTTCAATCCTCGTTATTAGTATTGTGTGCTAAATACGGTATCATTTATCTACGAACCGTTGATAGAGAAGAGGCGAGGCGCATGGCGGTGCAAAGAAGAAATACCAAGCAGCGAAAGTTAGTTCTCGACGCCGTGCGTCAAAGCTATAACCATCCCACTGCCGACGAGATCTACAACGTCGTGCGCGAGCAGGATGACAAAATCAGCCGCGGCACGGTCTACCGCAACCTCAATCTCTTAGCCGATGCCGGCGAGATCCTCTCCATCAAGACGCCGGGCGGCAGCCGCTTCGATCGCACCGTCGAGCCGCATGCGCATATCATCTGCACCTCGTGCGGCCGCGTCATCGACGTACCGCTCCCCTTCGATGCCCAGCTCGACGCCAAGGCGTCCGAGCAAATCGGCTGGAACGTCTCCTCGCACTACACTATCTTCGAAGGCCTTTGCCCCGACTGCCGATAGGCATGTCCCAAAAGCCTACTCAGAGAGCAGACGACGCAGTTCCTCTTCCACCGTTCGCACGTAGCGGACACGGTCGTTGATGCCGCGCATAGTGGGATTGCAGTTTTCCATCAGATAGGGATGCCCAACGACGTTGAGCATATCGCGATCGTTCTCATTGTCGCCAAACGCCATCATCTCATCGGGCGAAATCCCCAGAGCGCGACCGTAATCGGCAAGCGCGGAGCCCTTGCCCGAATCGAAACCGATAAAGTCCGTCCATTCGGTTCCCGATGTCATGACATCGACTCGATCGCTAAAGTGGCGCTCGAAATACTCCAGCGCCGCCGGCTGCTCTGCTTCGGGCGTCTGGAAGGCAATCTTAATGACATCCTCGTCAATGTCTTCGGGACGGTCGACTACCGCCACATCACAATGGACCTCATAGCGCAGGTGATCAACAAACGCATCGTTGCCGCTCATGGTGTAGAGGTGTCCCTCGCACGAAAGGGTCACGTCGGCATGGGGATACGCAACCACGGCGTTCGCGATATCCATAGCAAGGCTACGCTCCATGGAACGCTTGACAACGGCACGCCCCTCGCTCATCACCAGGGCTCCGTTTTCGCATACATAGGCGAGCTCATCGGCCACCGGGGCAAACAGGTAGCGCAGGCTCGCATATTGACGGCCACTCGCCGGCATAAACACGATACCGCGACGATGTAGCTCATCGATAAGCTCAAAGGCCTCGGAACGCGGCTCGCGCTCCCCCGGATGCAGCAACGTGCCGTCCAAATCGCATGCAATCAGCTTGATTCCCTCAAGACCCATATGCTTCCCCCAAAGCCTCCTATCAACAGCAAGACGGACTTTGATTGGTCGCCCCTCAAAGCCCGTCTTGCGCATACGCGCGCTTAGTCGCGCGTCTTTTTAACGATGGTAAAGTCCGGAGCCATGCTCACGACAACATCGGCCGCGCTCGACGCAAAGCGTCGGCCCGCATCGAGTTCACGGGTAACCACCGAGAGCCGAACACCCTCGACACCCCGAAGCATGCGGCCCAAAACAGGCTGCACCGGCGTATACATGCGCACGGTATGCTCGTCCGAGTCACCCCGGAAGAGCGGCGCATGCATGTTGCCGATCTCCCAGCACGCATGCGCGAGTGCAATCGGATCCATGCGGTCGACTTCGACCAAATAGACCTCGGCGCTGCGCAGGCGCACGACAACCACCACGGGCACCACGCCCGAACGGTCAATGGCGAGCACGTCGCCGTCGACAAGACGACCGCCGTCGGCAGTATCCAGCCGAACATCGACCGTGCGCTCCAGCTCCGTCACGCCCACAAACGCGCAAACATCAGCCTGGTCCCAATCGAGCAGTAGCTCGTCAACTTCAAAGACACCGCCCAGCTCCCGGCGAAGCAGGAGTTCATAGGACGGATCGTTGAGATTTCCCAAGCATGTCGTCGAAACCAAGCGTTCAGGCATACTCTAGTCCTCGACCTCGACGAGCTCGATATCAAAGTTGAGGTCCTTGCCGGCCAGCTCGTGGTTGGCGTCGAGCGTCACGGCCTCGGGCGTTACGTCGATGACCACGGCGGGGACGGGCATACCGCTCGGCGTGGACAGGAAGAGCTTCATGCCCTTCTCGATCTGCTCGATGTTGGGAACCTGTTCGGCCGGGAAGGTCAGGACCATCTCGGGGTTATGCTCGCCGTAGGCGTCGGCAGCCGGGATGTGCACGGTCTTCTTCTCGCCCACCTGCATATCGACCACAGCGGCATCGAAGCCCTTGATCATCTGACCGGCACCGCAGGTAAACTCCAGCGGCTCGCCGCGATCGTAGGAGCTGTCGAACTGCGTGCCGTCGTCGAGCGTGCCACGATAATGGGTCTTGACCTTCTTGCCCTGGTTGGACATGGTAACCTCCGTGATAAGGGCGGCGCACAACGCGAACCGCCGTGAACATATGGCGCTAACTATACCCTAGTCATACAATTCAAAGACAGTTTGCAAAGAAACGCTGCAACCGGAGGAACCATGGCATATCCCGTATTTGACCTACACTGCGACACCGCCGACCGCATCGGCTGGGCCACGCTCGATCTCGACCTGCGCTTTACCGCCGGCACCGACGGCTATTTCCCCGGCGACGAGACACATCCGCAGGATTTCGACCTCATCGAGGGCAACGCCTGCGCCATCTCGCTCGCAAAGATCGGCAACACGCCGTGGGCACAGTGCTTCGCCACGTTTGTCCCCGACGAGATTCCCACCGCCCACGCCGCGCGCTTCCAGGCGCAGATCATGGCGCACATGAGCGGCCAGGCAATGCTCAACCACGACCGCATGGTCAACGTACGCAGCGCCGCTGACATTCGCCCTGCGCTCAAAGACGGCAAGGTCGCCTGCATCCACACCATCGAAAACGCCACGTTCTTTGCCGAGGACCCCGCGCTGATCGAAGTGCTCAAGAGCTTGGGCGTGCTTATGTCGTCACTCAGCTGGAATGCGCAGGGTCCGCTCGCGAGCGGACACGATACCAACGCCGGCCTCACCGCCGCCGGCATCGAGGCACTTACGCAGATGGAGCACGCCGGCATGGTACTCGACGTCTCCCA
>CAKUHM010000140.1 GCA_934655835.1 uncultured Collinsella sp.
TGCGGGTCGGCCTGGGCCTCGGCGTCGGCCTTGTTGCAGGCATCGATCTTGGCGATCAGGGCATCGTGCTCGGGAGTCTTCTCGTAGGGCTCCTCCAGGAAGGCGAGCATAATGTCGGCCATCAGGAACTCACCGGTAATCTTGCCGCCAAAGCCCACGATGTTGGCGTTGAGCTCGCGACGGGCATACAGGGCAGAGGTCATGTCGCGGACCAGGGCGCAACGGGCGCCGGGGACCTTGTTGACAGCGTTGGTGATGCCGATACCGGTGCCGCACAGGGCCACGCCAAAGTCGGCCTTGCCGCTGGCAACAGCCTCGCCCACGGCCTTGCCGTAAATGGGATAGTGCGTGCGGCTGTGGCTGTAGGTACCGCAGTCGAGCACCTGGTAGCCGGCCTGCTCAAGACGGTCGGCGAGATAGATCTTCTCGTCCGTAACGATATGGTCGCAACCGATTGCGATGGTCTTCTTCATCAGAACGTCCTTTCGTCTGAATTCACAAGTTGAGATAGAAGTTCGAGTTCTCGGTGGCTCTCGTTAGGCCATCTTGTTGAGCATGTCGACACGGATCTGGTGACGACCGCCGGCGTACTGAGCGCGCAGGAACTCGCGGGCGATCTTCTTGGCGACCTCGGTGCCAACGACGCCCGGGCCCATGGTGACCATGCGCGAGCCATTGTGCTCGCGGGTCATGTAGGCGGAGCGCTCGTCGGAAATGTTGGCGACGACCATGCCCTTCATCTTGACGGCGGCCATATAGGAACCGACGCCGTACTTATCGAATGCGAAGCCCTGGGAATCCTTGTGCTCCAGCAGGTCCTTGGCAACGGCGGTCGCAGAGTCGACAAAGTCCGCGGCAGGGGTCTCGGAATAGTCGACGACCTCGTGACCGTCGGCGATGAGCATCTCCTTGATGGACTCCTTCATCGACATACCGTCGGCATCGGAAGCGATTACAACCCTCATGACATCCTCCTTGAGAGATACGCAGGTGCGTAGTTTCTGTTTGGAAGTGTTGAATCGCGTTCAGGTCCGGGCATCTGAATGTGCGGTTCTTCACTGTTCATGTTTATTTGAACACATTCGAACAGCAACTGCAACAACTATTTGTTTATCTTTGTTCTTTTTTGAACAATTACCGTTCACGGGTGTTTGCCGACCGTTTGGGCCTGACGGAGGCATGGACGGTCACGCGCTCAACAAAAAGGGCGACCGAGAACGCATCTCGGTCGCCCTTTCGGAGATATGGATCAGCAAAACGATCCTTTTAGCTACTCAGTCTGCCCGCCCTTCTTAGCGTGCTTGGAGGGGGCACTCAGAAAACGACCCGTCAGATAGTTCGTGGGACCGGAGATATCGATCCCCAGCAGTACGTGCCCAAGCCACAAGAATGCAGCAAGCACCAGCAGCGGAATCACGCACGAAGTCACAATCATCACGATGACACCTTCGATGAGATCAGTCACCTGCTGCACAACCTCGTCAGTCATCGACTTGGCGCTATCGGTCACCGAAGTCAGCAGACTCGAGGCGCCTTCGGTCAGTTGCTCGAGCACGTTCTTGTCTGTCTTTGCTTCAGATTTCTTTTTGCTCTTTGACGAGCTCGCCTCAGCCGCGCCTGTCGCCTTTTGCTCGGCCTGCTCGATACTCACCTGGTACGTCTCGTCAACCTTTTGCGATACCCACACGCTCGCGGGCACCAACGCCATGCCGATCATGGCGACCACCAGCACGCGCGTTGCCACGCGGCGCAGAACGGCGCTGGTGCTCCAGCGCCCGTGAATACCAAGCGACACCGCAAAGAGTATGAGCGAGAATGGGATCAGGATGCCCAGCCCGACCGACCACAATATAGTAAGCAGGTATTTCTCGAGGTACAGCACGGCAAGCACGATGCCTAAGTTGCCCGAGAGTTGTGCGAGCTGCTCGGCCACCGGCGTTCCCGTGTCGCCCGGCAGCGCGGTGATGCCCGCAGACAGCGCCACGCACGACGTCGTGAGCGCCAACACGTTGCCCTTCTTTTGGTCGATGACCTCGATAGTTGAGTCCCAGGTCTTGGTGTCTGCAAAATGCGGGCGCGCGACAAAACCCGACAGAAGCGCCAGTACCACGAGCGCAACGATGAGCCCGATCTGCAGCTTTTTGTTTGCACACACGACATCGGACAGGCTGGGTTGCAGCTCGGTCACTGTCGTATGCTCGGTTATTTGGACGGGGCGCCCGTGAGCCATCTCATGCGCGCCCTTCTTTTGAATCGATCCGTTGTCCGGCATTTGGATACCTCCTCAGTCCGGCCTGTATTGCGGATGGAAGTATACCCACGAAGCAAAATATCCAACAGCGCCGAATGAGTTGCGGTGAAATAGGGACTGTTTGCTGTTAGAAGGCCCATTCAGTCCCTATTTCACCGCAACTTAGGCTGAGGGACAGAAAAGCCCTGTCGCGGGGTGACAGGGCTTTTGGAAGGGGACTTGGTTGTGAGAGCTCGTTAGGCGAGCTTAGCCTCGAGTGCGGCGATGCGCTTGTAGGCATCGATGGTAAAGCGGGTCTGCTTCTCCAGGATCATGGTGGTCATGAGAGTATCCTGAGCATGGGCCATGATGAAGGTCATCTCCATCTCGCCGCCGCCGGCCTCCTGCGAAAGCAGTTTGGTCTGCGTGTCGTGAGCACCGATGAGCGCGTCGCTGGCATCCTTGTGCAGCTGCTCGGCCTTCTCAAAGTCACCCTCACGGGCAGCATCGAGTGCAGCGAGCAGGTCGGTCTGGGCGTCGCCCGCGTATGCGACGATCTCGAATCCAACCATCGAGATTTCTTCTTTGGTTGCCATATTGCGTTCCTTTCACATATGAACCAATGGAGAGCATCGCGTCCGGGCATACGCGCTGCGTTGTGTATGTCAGAAACATTAACATTCAAACAAAAAAGAACAATCCAAAACGCAATTTGAAGCTATGAACGGTCGATTTTCACCCGTGAACGGTTTTTAAACTATTCTGAACAATATCGAACACATAAATCGACAACCAAACAGGTCCGCACCCTAGCGCAGACCGCGTACCGTATCGCCCTCGACGAGCACGCCGGGGATCAGCATGTGCTCCACGCCAGACGCACCCCCCTCGGCGCCGGCAATCTTGTCGACCGCCCACATGCCAACGCGCTTGTTATCAAAGCGCACCGTAGTTAGGCGACGATCGGGCACGATATCGCCCAGGCTATCGTCAACGCCCACCACGCTCACATCCTCGGGCACGCGTTTCCCGCGCGACTCGAGCCCGCGAATGCAGCCATAGGCCATAGCGTCGTTGGAGGCATAGATAGCAGTGCAAGTCGGATCGTCTGCCAGAGCCTGCCCGACGGCATATCCACTCTGCGCCGTCCAGTCGCCACGAACAAGCCGCGGCGGCTCAATGCCATGCGCGCGCAGGGTCTCGCGCCAGCCCTCCTCGCGCTGCATGCCCGAAAGCGAGCGCTCGGGGCACGAGATAAAGTGCACCGTCTTGTGCCCTTGCTCCAGCAGGTACTCGACCACTTGGCGCGAGCAATCGAACTGGTCGTTATCGACCGTCGAGCACAGCGGGTGCTCCAGCATGGTAACGAGCACCGTCTGCATGCCGGGCAGCGGCTCAAAGGTGCCAAAGTCTGCCGGCATACGGTTCATGATCACAACCATGCCGTCCACCGGCAGCGCGCTCATGCGCGACGACGCACTCTCGAGGGTATAGGGATGTCCATCTACTTTAGTAAGGGTGATGGCATAGCCGTGTTTGTCGGCCGCGGCAGCAAAACCCTCCATGCGGTCGAGGTTTCCGGTACCGGTGATGTTGAACATGGCGACGCCGACGGTCTTGAACTTGCCGCGGCGCAGCGACCGGCCGGCAAAATTGGGTCGATACCCGAGCTCGCGCATGGCGGCACGCACGCGCTCCTTGGTCTCGGGACGTACGCTGGGCGAATCGTGCACGGTGCGCGAGACCGTCTGCTCCGAGACGCCCGCAAGACGCGCCACGTCCTTAACGGAAACCGATTTTTTAACAGCGGCCATAGGTCGATCTTTCTATGTCAACGATGCCATTGGCGGCACCCTACGCAGTCAAATGAACGCCTTCAAGTATATCCAACACCTCCCCCACAATACGTTTACCACCCAAAACCTACCGTTCACCGACAATCTTGCTTCCCCGAACGGCTTTTGTCGCCCAAATGTTAACGTTGCCATTGCGCAAATACAGAGCCACCGGGCGGCTCAAACGTTTACGCGTAAGGAATCGATGGTTCGCAGGCACAGGAACCACCGGTTCGCGTCTTTTTTTGTGTCGCAAAATGGCAACGTCAACATTTTGGCAAACAAAGTCCAAACGTTACCATCGTTGCTAACCCACCGACTCTTAGGAGCTTTGCATGGAGCAACTC
>CAKUHM010000141.1 GCA_934655835.1 uncultured Collinsella sp.
GCAAAGCTCGCCGCCATGGATCCCGAGAAAGCGGCCAAGGTCCGCGCGGCGCTTGCCGCCAAGGCCGCCCGCGACAAGCAGAAAAAGGAGGCGTAAGGTCCATGGCACATCGCTCCGTTATTCCGTTTGGCCCGCAGCACCCGGTGCTGCCCGAGCCGCTTCATCTGGACCTAGTGATCGAGGACGACCGCGTCATCGAGGCAATTCCGCAGATCGGCTTTGTGCACCGCGGGCTCGAGAAGCTCACCGAAAAGCGCGACATGCACCAGTTTGGCTACATCGCCGAGCGCATCTGCGGCATCTGCGCCGTGGGCCACAGTTGCGGCTATGCCAGCGCCTGCGAGCGCATGCTCGACATCGAGGTGCCCGGCCGCGTGCAGTATATCCGCACCATTTTGCATGAGCTGTCGCGTATCCACTCGCACCTGCTGTGGCTGGGCCTGCTCGCCGACGCCTTTGGCTTTGAGGCGCTGTTCTATCGTTCGTGGACCCTGCGCGAGCAGATTCTTAAGATCTTCGAGAGTACCTGTGGTGGTCGCGTGATTCTCTCGATCAACGAGATCGGCGGCCTTAAGCACGATATTGAGGACTCTGAGCTGGCGGGTATTGTCCAGACGCTCGATGCCATGCGACCCGACTACGAGGCCCTGGTGCACACGTTTTTGGACGACGACAGCTGCGGCGAGCGTCTGCACGGCGTGGGCGTGATCAGCAAGAAGGACGCGCTGGAGCTGTCGATGGTCGGTCCGTTTGGCCGCGCCTCGGGCGTGGATTACGACGTGCGCATGTTCGGCGACGGTGCGTATGCGGATCTTGCCGCGTTTGAGCCGATTGTCGCCACCGATGGCGACTGCTATGCCCGCTGCCAGGTGCGCTGCGCCGAGGTCACGCAGGCCATGGACATTATCAAGGAGCTTGTGGGCAAGATTTCGCACGACGGTATCGGTGGGCGCACCAAGCTCACACCGGCCGACGGCGCGCGCGGCGAAGTTGTGATTGAGCAGCCGCGCGGCGAGGCGTACTACTATGTGCGCGGCAACGGCACCAAGAACCTGGACCGCTTCCGTGTGCGCACGCCGACGTCGCAGAA
The DNA here is from genome assembly GCA_934655835.1 of uncultured Collinsella sp. The sequence continues at coordinate 1,091 of CAKUHM010000141.1, forward strand.
CCTGGCGGGTCTGACGCATGCGCTGCAGGGCGTGCTCATCGCCAACGTGCCCATGATTATCTTGACCATCGACCCCTGCATTAGTTGCACGGAAAGGTAGGCGTGGCATGAGTTTGCTGACATTTGCCAAGACGGCCTTGGGTTCTATGGTCAAGCAGCCGGTAACGGTGCGCTATCCGCAGGAGAAGCTCGCGGCACCCGAGCGCCTGCGTGGGCATATCGTCAATGACATGGACATGTGCATTTGCTGCGGCATGTGCGCGCGTCGCTGCCCGGCGGGTGCGCTCGCGGTCGATCGCAAGGGAGGAACGTGGTCGATCGATCCGTATGCCTGCGTGGTGTGCGGCGAGTGCATCGAGAGCTGCCCCAAGCACTGCCTGACTATGGATACCGCCCGCACTCCAGTCACGGCGGACAAGACTCCCACGGTGGAAACCAAACCGGAATAGAGCTGGGATAGGGGCCGATGGGGCAAATGCCCCACCGGCCCCGCGCTTAAACGAGCGGTGGAGCCGCCGCGAACAAAACTATGCCGGTTTACTACGATAAATCGCCTACCCCCAACCACACCGCATTTGGCAAAATCAAAATCGCAGGTAGACGGCTTGCGGTTTTGCGAAAAAGTCACGCGTGGTCGGGGATCTTATTTTTATCGTAGTAAACCGGCATAGTTTTGAAATGTCACCATATTCGTAACAGCCCTTGATCCCCCGGGGACGAAGGAAAGCGGATCATTTTTGCCTGATGACTCCGAGTCGCACCCGTTTTCCTGCGAAAACGCCGTGTCTCAACTTTGGTGAGACATTTGTCTCACGCCCAAAACCGAATCTGGAACGTGTGTCACCTGCCCTAATTGTGTCTCATTTCGTAACTTTAGGCTGTTGCAAGGTCTGAGACCGCGAGAAGGGAGACGCGATGAGTAAGTACACGAGGGGTCTCTTGGCGGTGATACTGGCCGTAGTGCTGGTGTTGCCGGCTGCAGCATTTGCCATGCTGCCCGAGGCCAACGCCAGGTCCAGCACCGGAATGGACGGACCGACGGTGAGTGGAAAGATAGTCGACCCTGACACCACCGGCCGCTGGCAGTACTGGGCGTCGGGCGGCGAGCAGGACCAGACGACACGTTATGTAGGCCGAATCTGGACGGACAAGACAGTCGAGCCAGCGCAGGACGAAAAGTCCGACTTTGTGACGACGCTCTCCACGATGTCTTCGACTTCTGACACAACGTCGCTGGTCACTAAACCGCTCGATATCGTGATGGTGCTTGATGCCTCCGGGTCGATGGATGATGACATGGGTGACAGCGATTCGACCAAACGCATCGACGCCCTCAAGGCAGCTGCCAGTTCCTTTATCGACACCATCGCCGAGCAAAACAAGAGCATTAAAGATACGAATAAGCGGCATCAGGTTGCCATCGTTAAGTTTTCGGGTGCAAAGAAAAACGAGATCGGCAACGATACGTATCGCGATCGTCAGGGATACACGCACAACTACTCGCAGACCATGAAGAGCCTGACGCCGTGTGTCGATAGCGCTGCGACGGAACTTAAGAATACGGTCGGCTACATCGAACCTGCCGGTGCCACGCGGGCTGATTACGGCCTTGAACTTGCTCGCGACATGTCGGGCCGCGAGGATGCCCAGAAGGTAGTTGTGTTCTTTACGGACGGCACGCCCACAGACTCCAGGAACTTTAACTCTACGGTTGCCGATAATGCCATAGCCGCCGCCAAGAAAATGAAGGGGAAAGGCGCTACGGTCTACACCATCGGCATCTTTGATGGTGCGAATCCCGCTGACGATCCTACGGACTACTGGACGAGCGACGAAAACAAGTTCATGCACGCCGTGTCGAGCAACTATCCAAACGCCACGTCCTACACAACCAATAAGCTTGGTAAGCGCACCGAGAATTCCGATTTCTACAAGGCTGCGTCGAAAGCCGATGAGCTCAAGAAGGTGTTTGATGATATCTCGAGCTCTATCACCTCGGGCAAGGGCTCTCCCACTCAGATCGAGGATGGTTACGACGAGAGCAAGTCCGGCTACATCACCTTCAGTGATGAACTGGGCGACTTTATGCAGGTCGATGCGTTTGTTAGTGCTCAGATTAATGGCGTCACCTTTGATGAGGTGACCAAGACAACCAAGGGCAATACGGACACGTACGAGTTTTCGGGCGTGGCCAGGGACCTGGTCATCACCGTCGAGCGCTCTGCCAATGCGCGGCAGGGCGATATCGTGACGGTCAAGATTCCCGCATCGCTGATTCCGCTGATCCGCTATCACGTGGACATGGAAAACGGGATCTTTGAGCGCACGTCGCTCAATGACATCAAGCCTATTCAGATTAAATACACCTCGAGCGTCAAGGACGCCGCGCGTAACAACCTGTTTACGCCCGATGACGGACTCAAGAAGTATATCGAGAAACATAAGGGTGCCGACAACCAGACGGTCTACTTCCTGGCCAACAAGTGGTCGGGCGGCGAGCTGGGCGATGTTGTCGCCGAGTTTGAGCCCGCCGATACCAACAGCTACTATTACTTCCAAAAAATCACGCCTATCTACACGGACAAGGAATGCACCCAGCGCACGACGGTAAAGCCGCAGGGCAACGACGTCTATTACTACAAGGACGAGTTTGTGGCGATGGGCGCAAACCGCAAGCCGAAGGACGACTATGCCGTTGTGGAGTTTGAGGGGCACGAGATCGCCAGCTACGACGGCGCTCTGGTCAATGATGGCGGCTACTGGTCCTTTAATAAGGGAACCGCGCGCTTGGCCTATATCGACCAGCTGCATACCACCAAGGACGATGTGGAGGCGAACGGCAACAAGACCGAGACCGCGCGCGACGTGCTTAACCCCAGGTGGAATGACCTTTCCTCCGTTGCGACTTCCACGCACGTGCATTCGCACCTGGGCAACAACGGCAAGATTATCTTTAGCCTTGCAACCAAGCCGACAACGGTGGATACCAAGACTGACTTTGGTCTGACCAAGGTGCTCGAGGGCCGCAAGTGGGCGGATACGGATGCGTTTGAGTTTGAGCTCTCCGCGACGTCCGACAACAATGCCCCGATGCCCGACCCCGCGACCGTAACTGTGACCAATGCCGATCTCGACAAGGGCAAGGCAGCCATTAACTTTGGCAAGATTACTTATGCCGAGCCGGGCGAGTACACCTATGAGGTCCGCGAGGTCAAGGGCGACGCCGGTGGCATTACCTACAGCAAGAACGTTGCCACGTTCAAGGTGACTGTGACGGTTAACGCCAAGGGCGAGCTTAAGGCCGACGTTGA
>CAKUHM010000142.1 GCA_934655835.1 uncultured Collinsella sp.
TACGATAGGGGAATCAGCAAGTGCCGCCACGCGGCTCAAACGAAAGGAAGCCTGTATGGAGTCCTCCGCCTATCCGATGCTCTTTAGCCCGATCAAGGTCGGTACGACCGAGGTCAAGAACCGTGTCTTTATGCCGCCGGTGTCCACCAACCTGGCAGACCACGGCTATGTGACCGACGACCTGGTCGATCACTACCGCGCCCGTGCCAAGGGCGGCGTGGGCCTCATCATCACCGAGGTCGTGACGGTCGAGCCCACCTATACCTATCTGCCGGGCGATATGTGCTGTTACGACGACACGTTCATTCCCGGTTGGGAAAAGCTCGCCGCCGCCGTGCACGAGTACGGTTGCAAGATCATGCCGCAGCTCTTTCACCCCGCCTATATGGCCTTTAACATCCCGGGCACGCCGCGCCTGATCGCCCCGTCCTTCGTGGGCCCGTCCTATGCCCGTGAGGCGCCGCGTCCCATCACGGTCGATGAGATTCACGAGCTCACGCACCAGTTTGGTGACGCCGCCGTGCGTATGCAGAAGGCCGGCGTCGATGGTGTCGAGGTCCATGCGGCGCACGCCCACGGCATGCTCGGTGGCTTCTTGACCCCGCTCTACAACAAGCGTACCGACGAGTACGGCGGCTCGCTTGACGCGCGCATGCGCTTCTTGCTCGAGGTCATCGCCGAGATTCGCGAGCGCTGCGGCAAGGACTTCATCATCGACGTCCGTATTTCGGGCGACGAGTACACCGATGGCGGCCTGACTCTCAACGACATGATCTATGTCTCGCGTCGCCTGGAGAAGGCCGGCGTCGATATGATCCACGTGTCGGGCGGCACCACCATCAAGCGCGGCTCCGCGATTCCCGCCGCCGGCACGCAGCAGGCTTCGCACGCCGCCTGCTCGCGCGAGATCAAAAAGCACGTCAACATTCCCGTCGCCACGGTCGGCCGCATCAACGAGGCATGGATTGCCGAGGAGCTGATTGAGGACGGCGCCGCCGACATCTGCATGATGGGCCGCGCCAACCTGTGCGATGCCGAGTTCTGCAACAAGGCGGCTGCCGGCAACGCCGACGAGATTCGCCCCTGCATCGGCTGCCTGCGCTGCCTGAACGGCATCATGTTCGGCAAGCGTATTTCCTGCACCGTTAATCCCGATGTCGAGCGTGACGAGGCTGGCTACGAGCCCGCCATCGAGGCCAAGAACGTGCTCGTTGTGGGCGCCGGTCCCGCTGGCATGGAGGCGGCGTTCATTGCCGCCAAGCGCGGACATAACGTGGTGCTCGTGGACAAGCAGGATGAGCCGGGCGGCGAGATGCGCATCGCAGCCGTCCCGCCGGCAAAGCAGGAGCTCACCCGCGTGATCAAGTACCAGTATCGTCGTCTTGCCGAGGCCGGCGTGAAGTGCATCTTTGGTACCGAGCTTTCTGCCGAGGACATTCAGCGTGACTACGCCGGGTACGAGGTCGTCCTGGCCTATGGTGCCGAGCCCATCGCTCCGGCCTTTATGCAGAACTTTAAGCAGGTCATGACGGCTGACGACCTGCTAGGCGGCAACGCCTTCCCGGGCAAGAAGATCGTCATCGTGGGCGGCGGCACCGTCGGCTGCGAGACGGCTGACTATCTGGCTCCGCTGGTCAACGACCTGTCGCCGGCCAACCGCGACGTCACCGTCATCGAGATGACCAAGACGCTCGCCGCCAACGAGGGCGGCGCCGGCCGCGCGGTACTTATCACGCGCATGCTCTCCAAGGGCGTTCACGTGCTGACCGAGGCCAAGGTGACCGAGATCACCGAGGACACTATCAGCTACGAGAAGGACGGCGAGATCCACACCATCACGGGTGCCGATACGCTGGTGCTGGCGATGGGCTACCGTCCCAACACTAAGCTCGCCGACGACCTGGCAGCTGCCGGCGTTACCACCCACGTGCTGGGCGACGCCAACAAGTGCGGCAACATCCGCGACGCCATCGGCGACGGCTACAAAGTGGCCTGCTCCCTCTAGGCAACCCCTTGGTGCATGGGGGTCAGGTTACTTTGCACCAAGTTGGTGCATACAAACCTGACCCCTTTGCACCACCCCTTTGCACCAATGCACCATTCGGTAGATAGCAAAAAGCGGCGGCTGCCCTGGGCAGCCGCCGCTTGCGTTCGATGGGGTAGGACCGTGGGTCGATTAGAGGCCCAAGAGCTCCTTGACCTTGGCGATGATGGCCTCGTCGGTGGCGTTGGCGAAGAAGTACTCCTGGAAGTGCTCGCCAGCCAGGGCGCCCTTGACCAGGTGCTGGTCGATCTCGCCCAGGACATCGACGAGCGGACGCATGGTCACAGCGCGGACGCCGTCGAGGATCTTCTTGTTGCGCTGCTCGGGCTCAACACGCTCGGCAGGATAGCCGTTGCCCGAACCAAAGCCAAAGAGCTTCTCAAAGGTGTACTCGAGGTTGAGCTCCTGGCCCCAGCCGTTCTTGAGGGCGAAGGGCATGGCGACGGCGTTACCGTCGTTGACCTGGGCGAAGGTGTAGGCATCCAGCGGGTCGGCGACATGGCCGCACAGCACGCCGGGGAAGGAGTTGCAGGCGAGCATGGCGCCCTCGCCGGTGCCGCAGCCGGTCACGACATAGTCGGCAGCGCCGGAGTTGAGCAGCACGGCGGCAAGGATGCCGTTCTGCACGTAGGTGAGCGGCTTAGAGTCGGCGTCGGCATACATGCCGTAGTTAAAGACGGTGTGACCCATGGGCTCGACGACCTTCTTAAGAGCAGCCTCGATCATGGGGTTCTTGGAGTTCTGGGAGTTCTCGTTGATGAGAGCGATCTTCATTTGAGTTAACCTTTCAACCAAGTGTTTTCTTTTTTGTTTCTGTTCGTGGGCGGCGGCAAAACCGACCCGCGATGAGCTGTGCGGGCGGTCGGCAGTTAAGTCTGTCGCGAGTTCCGCACGCAAAGGAAAGCACTTAATGTGCTTTCCGTCTTGCGCAGGACTGTCCGAGCAGCAGACTTAACTGCCGACCGCCTCGCCCAGTTTCCTTATTGCGGCTGCTTGCCGATGTAGGCGAGGATGCCGCCGTCCACGTACAGAATGTGTCCGTTGACGAAGTTCGAGGCGTCGGAGGCCAGGAATACGGCAGGGCCCTTCAGGTCCTCGGGCATGCCCCAACGGGCGGCCGGGGTCTTGGCGATGATGAACTGGTCAAACGGGTGACGGCTGCCATCGGGCTGCGTCTCGCGCAGCGGCGCGGTCTGCGGCGTGGCGATATAGCCAGGCCCAATGCCGTTGCACTGGATGTTGGCCTCGCCAAACTCGGAGCAGATGTTCTTGGTGAGCATCTTCAGGCCACCCTTGGCAGCGGCGTAGCCAGCGATGGTCTCGCGGCCAAGCTCGCTCATCATCGAGCAGATGTTGATAATCTTGCCGTGACCCTTGGCAATCATGCCGGGCAGGCAGGCCTTGGAGACGATGAACGGGGCGTTAAGGTCGATGTCGACGACGCGGCGGAAGTCCTCGGCGCTCATGTCGAGCATGGGGGTGCGCTGGATAACACCAGCGTTGTTGACCAGGATGTCGGGCGTGGTGCCAAAATCGGCCTCGATCTTGGCGACGAGCTCGGCGACGACGGCCTCGTCGGTGACGTCGGCCACGTAGCCGTGAGCCTCAAAGCCCAGCTCGCGGTAGTGCTTCTCGGCCTCGGCGACCTTGTCGGCGTGACGTGCGTTAAAGGCGATCTTGGCGCCGGCCTCGCCGAGCGCTTCGGCAATGGCCATGCCAATGCCATAGGTGGCGCCGGTTACGAGCGCGACCTTGCCATCCAGGCGGAAGCTGTCCATAAGATCAGACATAGCGATCCTTTCAAAAGAAACGTTCATCTATATAAGTCTTGCTTCTAATACAAGCTCAGTATAGGAGAAGTGAAGGAATTAACGCCCCTATTCTCCTAAAAATAGGTGAACGTTCACTTTTAAAAGGTGAACGGTTGAAATTAGTTGTTGCGATGCCCCCTACTCACTTTTCGCCTGTGCGCCTTCCGCGATCATGTTGCGGTTGTAGACCAGGTGCAGATACATCGCATCGTGCGCGGCGGTGGGGTTGCGCGCCTCGATGGCGTCGGCCACGCCGCGGTGTGTGCGGATGGTCTCCTCGACGAGCTTTTTGCCCGTAACGTCGATAAAGAGGGGAACGGATGCCTTGAGCACGCCCATCAGGCGGGGAACGACGAGGTTGCCGCAGCTCTCGGCAATGGCGTTGTGGAATGCGGTGTCGGCGGCGGAGTAGTCCTTGCCGGCCTCTGCCAGGCGCTGGGACTCGTCGCAGAGCTCGCGGATGCACATAATCTGATCTTCGGTCGCGTGCTCGGCGGCCATGCT
>CAKUHM010000143.1 GCA_934655835.1 uncultured Collinsella sp.
AACGCACTACGGAGGTTTCCAGCTACATGAGGATCGATTCACGAAAACCGAAAGCCGCCGCCCTTTCCGCCGCTCTGGCTGTGGCACTTTTGGCGGGCGCCGGCGCAACTGATGCCCACGCCGCAACACTGTCCGATGCGGTAGGGTCTACGCCGTCCGAGGCGACGCTGGTACAGCCCGTCGACTATCGCGGCGATGGCTATGGCTCCATGCAGGAGTGGAACGCCTCGATGGAGGCCAAGCGCGATTCCCTGGAGATGCGCGCTCAGATTATCCTAAACATGTATGGTGACTATGCCACCGATGACGAGCGCGCTGTGCTGCAGGGTTGTATCGATGGTGCGGGCAGCCTTTTGACGATGGGGGAGGTCGACGCCAAGTCGACCGAGCTCGACGAGCTTCGCTCCACGCTTGAGGACGCCAAGCGCGAGGCGCTCGAGGCTGCGGCCGCCGAAGCCGAGGCTGCTGAGGCCGCTCAGGCTTCGTATTACAATGCCGGCTACGGCTCGTCTTACGCGTCCGCTGCGTATTACGCCAACGGCTCGGGCCTGACACGTTCGAGCGGCGTCAATAACTATAACGGCCGCCGCGAGACCTATTACAGCAGCAATGTGCTCTATCATCACCGCACGGGCGAGTGGACGCAGGATTCTGAGGGCTTTTGGCGCGATTCCGATGGCTACTACGTTGTTGCTGCGGGCGATAAGGCCCAGGGCTCCACGTTTACCGGATCCAAGGGCGAGTGCAAGGTCTATGACTCCGGCTGCGCTGCCGGAACCACCGACTACTACACCGGCTGGTAATCTTTTCGGCATCACAGATATTTGGCGGACGGGCGTCTTTACCGAGCTTTTGGGCAACGTAAAGACGCCCGTTCTATGTGTGCGCTTGAGTTAACAGAGCCCTTACCGTGGCGGTACGCCGCGCAAATGGACGCGGGGCACACTAGTTCATGAGAAATAAGGTCTTTCTCGTGGAGGAAGTGGTCTTGTGAACGCTCGAGATATCGCCGCCGCCGCCGTCGCATTGATGCTTGGCTGTCTTGGCCCTACCGCCGCGCTCGTCGCGGGCATGCAGGGGTCATGCGGGGCTGCTCCTATCGTGGTCGGTGCGCTGATCGCGGCCGCGCTGCTGGGAAGCGCGGGCGTGGTCCTTTGTCGCGATGACGAGGACGAGGCTCCGGAGTCGCAGCTCTAACCGTCGGAACGCCGACTACTGGTTATAGATGAAGATGAAAGCCGCCGCAAGAGGAGTGCTCCTTGCGGCGGCTTTGCTGTCGAGTCTGTTGACGAGGCGAGTCGGGCGCTACCAGCTTGCCTCGATTTCGCGAATACGCTGATAGAGCCATTCGTTCTGCGGCGCCTGGATATCGTGTTTGGCTGCCAGACGGCAAATGGTGCCCGCGAACTCCTCGACCTCGGTCTTGCGCCGTGCGATGCGGTCCTGCGCCATCGACGGCATGCCGGCGGGGTCGAGCCCCTCGATGAGACGCACCATCTGCGCCAGGTCTGCCTCGGTCAGCTCGATGCCCTCGGCATTGGCGACCGCAAGCGTTTCGCGCATGGCGGAAACAAAGCAGCGGCGCTGCTCGGAGCCCGGCTCCGTGGCGCTTCCGTACGTGCCACCGTAGACCATACAGGTCTGGTTGATGCCGTCGTTGAGCATGAGCTTGGCCCACATGCGGTGTGCGATGTCTGTCTCGACGGTATGGGCGATGCCGCAGCGCGTGTAGAGCTCGTCGATGCCGGCGACGGTCGCGGGGTCGGTGCCGGCGGCCGCGCCAAAACGAATCTCACCGGTGTTGGTAAAGGTGAGCTCGCCGTTGAGGAATACCGCGTCCATGCCCTGACAGATACCGAGGACGGTGCGCTCCCAGCCAAAGCGCTCGGCGATTTTTTGCTCGCTGGTGATGCCGTTGCACAGCGAGGCAATGTGCGTATTGGGACCCACGATGCGCTCCATGGTCTGGATCGCCTGATCGAGTCCGGTCGTCTTGACCGTGAGGATGACCAGATCGGCGGGCATAGCCTCGCTGGCGCGGACGGACTTGAGTGCGCAGGGCTTACCGTTGACGGCGAGCGCGTCGTTTGCGTGACGATCGAAGCGTGCGTCGTCCATAACGTATTCGACGGCGTCGTTGCCGAGCGCCTGGGCGATCATGCTGCCGTAGAGCAGGCCGACACCGCCTTTGCCGATAAAGGCGACCTTGTTGATCTGCATGTGAATCATCTCCCCATAAAAAGGCGCCCGCGTGCGGGGCGCCTGATGGATTGTAAGCCGCCGGAGCGCCTTGTATGTGCGGGACGGCGGATATATAGAAGAACGGATGCGCTGGACTTATACCGCGGGGCAGACCGCAAAGACGCGCGCGGGGTACCCGACGCCATCGCGAACCTTGGGGAAGGTGCAGAAGATAACGGCGCCCGTGGCGGGGAGCTCATCCAGATGGTCCATGACCTCGATCTGATAACGGTCGACCGAGAGGATGTACTGCTCTCCGGGATAGGGGTAGGCGTCCTCGCGGGTGGTGACGGTGGCGGGGTCAGTGTCTGCCGGCTCGTGGCCGATGGCGCCGATGTTGCGCTCCTCAACGAGCCACTTAATGGCATCGAGATCCCAGCCGGGATAGTGGGGCTGACCGTCCTCGTCTTTGTTCTCGAGGTCAGCGAGCTTGGACCAGTCGGAGCGGAAGGCGACAAAAGCGTCCTGAGGGATGCGGCCGTGCTCCTCCTCCCAGGCCTTGAGGTCGTCGACGGTCAGGACAAAGTCGGGGTTTGCGGCGCATTCCTCGTGCTTGTCAATCACGCAGAGCGGGTGCATAAACTCGATGGGCTCGATCTCGCCGAGGGAACGACCCTCAACATGGAAGTGGCGCGGCGCATCGACATGGGTGCCGTACTGCGAGGCGACCGAGTACTGAAAGCATCGCATGGGGGCGAGCATGTCCTCGGGCGTGCCGGGCAGGTAATCGAAGAGCTTGGTGGACTCGAAGGGCTTAAAGCCAAACCAGTGCGGGGTGTCGCATGAGAGCGTGTGGGTGAGGTCGACCCAGCGATAATCGGTGCTTTTGAGTTGGGATGCGAGATTCCAAAGGTCGAGCGCGGGCATGGGTGACTCCTTTCATCGGGCTTTTTGCTGATGTTAAAGCGGTGCCGTGACAGCTCGATTTCCGCTGCGTTACGATACGTTCTCGATTGCGATTCCACGATGTTTCGGCCGCGTGACCATTGTGTTTCGCCTTGCCGGGGCGCTGATGGCGAAAGGAGGGGCCGTGCAATACCGCGTTGACCCCAAAAGTGGTAACCGAATATCCGCTCTGGGTCTGGGCTGCATGAGGTTTCCCGGTGCGCCGGGACACCCCGATGCGAAGACAGCCGATGCCATCATTTCCCATGCGGTGGAGCAGGGGATTAATTATCTGGACACCGCGTATCTCTATCCCGGTAACGAGGCGTGCGTGGGCGCCTCGCTTGAGCGCTTGGGGCTGCGTGACCGGGTGTTGCTGGCGACTAAGTTGCCGCACGCTTCGTGCAAGTGCACGGAGGATTTCGACCGGTTTTTCGACGAACAACTGCGCCGCCTGCGGACCGACCATATCGACTACTACCTTATGCACAACATCACCTCGCCCGCCCAGTGGGAGCGCGTGGTGGCGTTGGGCATCGAGGACTGGATTGCGCACCAAAAGGCTGCGGGGCGTATTCGCCAGATAGGTTTTTCGTACCACGGCAGTGCGGCGGACTTCCTCACGATGCTTGACGCGTATGACTGGGATTTTTGCCAGATCCAGTACAACTACGCTGGAGAGCGCTACCAAGCGGGAACGGCGGGACTCATGGCAGCCGCCGAGCGCGGGCTCGCGGTGTTTGTGATGGAACCGCTTTTGGGTGGACGCCTGGCGGGCAAGCTGCCTCCGCGGGCCCGCGCCGTGCTCGATGACGTACGCGATCCGTACCTGAAGTCGCCGGCTGCTTGGGGGCTTTCGTGGGTGTGGAACCACCCTCAAGTCACGATGCTGCTTTCGGGCATGACCGATACCGCGCAGGTGGACGAGAACGCGGCATTGGCGGATCGCGCACTGCCGAATTCGATGACGACAGAGCAGCTCGACGCCATCGCACGTGTGCTGGGAGAGTTTGAGAAATCGAATCGCGTGCCCTGTACGGGGTGCGGCTACTGCATGCCGTGCCCCAAGGGCATCAATATCCCCGGCTGCTTTGCCGCCTACAACGCGAGCTATGCGCATAGCTGGTTTACGGGACTGTCGCAGTACTTTACGGCGAGTGCGGTGCGCACGAGCGAGCCCAAGCTGGTGAGCAATTGCATCAAGTGCGG
>CAKUHM010000144.1 GCA_934655835.1 uncultured Collinsella sp.
AAAATAAAACCCGAGCAAGGGAGCAAGATATGAGCGAGCAGACTATCGGTACCACGTGTGTTCAGGGCGGTTATCGTCCGGGCGATGCGGAGCCGCGCCAGGTGCCTATCTATCAGTCCACGACGTGGAAGTACGACACGTCCGAACACATGGGCAAGCTGTTTGACCTGGAGGAGTCTGGCTACTTCTATAGCCGCCTGCAGAACCCTACCTGCGACCTCGTTGCCGCCAAGATCTGCGAGATGGAGGGAGGCACCGCTGCGATGCTCACGAGCTCGGGCATGGCCGCGAACTTCCTCGCAATCTTTAACGTGGCCGGTGCGGGCGATCACGTGGTCGCGAGCTCTGCCATCTACGGCGGTACCTACAACCTGCTCGCCCATACCATGGGTCGCATGGGCCTGACCTGCACGTTTGTTGCCCCGGATTGCACCGACGAGGAGCTCGAGGCCGCGTTCCAGCCCAACACCAAGCTCGTCTTTGGCGAGACCATTGCTAATCCCGCACTGGCCGTTCTCGACATTGAGCGTTTTGCCAAGGCCGCGCACGACCACGGCGTGCCGCTGATGGTTGACAACACCTTCCCGACGCCTGTGATGTGCCGTCCCTTTGAGTGGGGCGCCGACATCGTCACGCACTCCACCACCAAGTACATGGACGGTCACGCGGCCTACCTGGGCGGCGTGATCGTCGATCACGGTCAGTTTGACTGGATGGCCCATGCCGACAAATTCCCGGGTCTCACCACGCCCGACGAGAGCTACCACGGCGTAACCTATGCCGAGAAGTTCGGCCGCGAGGGCGCCTTCATTACCAAGGCCACCGCACAGCTTATGCGCGACCTTGGCCCCATGCAGAACCCGCAGGCGGCGTTTTTCCTGAACAGCTCGCTCGAGAGCCTGCACGTGCGTATGCCGCGCCACTGTGAGAACGGCTTGGCGGTCGCCAAGTTCCTGCAGAGCCACCCCAAGGTGCGCTTTGTGAGCTATCCGGGTCTGGAGGGCGACAAGTACTACGACATGGCTCAGAAGTACATGCCCAACGGTACGTGCGGCGTCGTGAGCTTTGGCTTTAACGGCGGTCGTGCGGCGGCCGAGACCTTTATGAAGAGCCTCAAGCTCGCCCAGATTGCCACGCATGTAGCCGATGCGCGCACCTGCTGCCTGCATCCGGCAAACGCCACGCATCGCCAGATGAACGATGAGGAGCTCATTGCCTGCGGTATCTCCGCCGACATGGTGCGCCTGTCGTGCGGCTTGGAGGACACGGCCGATCTGATTGCCGACCTTGAGCAGGCGCTCGCGCAGTGCTAGGCTAGCGTGCGTGCGAGGCGTGGGACGGCTTTTCGGCTGACGACGTCCTCATAGTTCCGATTCCGTAGGCGGGACCCCGATCGCGACCGTTTGTAGGCGATTGGGGTCCCGTTTTTGCGTTGCACGATAGAAAGGATATATATGGAGAAAACTGCCGAGCAGCTGCGCCGCGAACACATTGCCCTGGAGGGCGACACCCACGGTAAGAATAAATGGGCGATTCTGTTCACCGTGCTCGTCATGACCTTTATGGCGTGTCTGGATGCGAGCATCGTGACGGTGGCGCTCCCAGTGATGCAAAAGGAGCTGGGTGTGGGTCTCGACCGCATTCAGCTCGTGAGCTCGGCGTATCTGCTCGCGACGTGCGTCGCCATGCTGCCGTTTGGCCGCTTGGGCGATGTGCGCGGCAAGGTGAATGTGTTCCAGCTTGGTGTGATCGTCTTTACGGGTGGCTCGCTGCTTTGCGGGCTTTCGGCTTCGCTCGAGGTGCTTATCTTGGCGCGTATCGTGCAGGGCATTGGCTGTGCCGCCGCGATGGCCAACAATATGGGCATCATCACCGAGTCGTTTCCGGCGCGTGAGCGCGGTCGTGCCATGGGCATTCTGGCGACCTTTGTGGCTCTTGGCATGATGTGCGGCCCCGTGCTCGGCGGCGTACTCGTGGCAAGTTTTCCCTGGGAGAGCATCTTCCTCATCAACCTTCCCATTGGCGTCATCTCGTTTATCGTGGGACTCTACACGCTGCCGCATGTCAAGCCGGAGGCTGGCGAACGCCCTATGCCGTTGACAGAGGCGGCGCGTCGCTGCTTTGCGAGCTCGGCTTTCACGATTAACCTGGCTTGCATGCTTATCGTGTTCGTGGGTATCGGTGCCTCCGAGTTTGTGCTGCCGTTCTACTTTCAGGATGCCCACGGCTTTAGCTCCGATATCTCCGGCCTGTTGTTTTTGGCGATGCCGGTCGTGAATGCCTTTGTGGGCCCGCTTTCGGGCTCGGTGTCCGACCGTGTTGGTTGTGAAGCGCCCACGGCCGTTGGCCTGGGCGTGTACGTGTGCGGTCTCTTTGCGGTGAGCACGCTTGACGAGCACTCTTCCATCTTGATGATCGTGTGCTGCGTCGCGTTTATGTCGTGCGGCACGTCGATCTTCCAGAGTCCCAATAATTCGCTGTATATGGGTTCGGCTCCGCGTGAGGCGCTTGGCTTTGCGGGCAGCTTGGGCAGCTTGGCGCGCTATGCGGGCATAGCGCTGGGTATTACGGCGGCGTCGCGCATCCTGTATGGACAGACGAGCGCGGTAATGGGTAAGACGGTCACGAGCTATGTGGCGGGCCGTTCGGATGTGTTCCTCTTTGGTTTCCGTTCGGTGTTCTACGTGCTGATGGCCGTTGCTACCGTGGGCTTTGCGCTCACATTGGTACGTTTGGTGAGGACGCGCTCCAAGCGTTAACAGCTTTGGGTCGACCTGCCAAGAATCACGTCCATCTACTACGTTTAACTGTGCACCTCAAACCATGACGCATTCGCTAAAAACAAAAGCGCAGGTAGAGAGCCTGCCGGTTTTTGAGAATCGGGGGTATGGACAGGGGTGTCAGGTTAAACGTAGTAAATGGGCCGATTTCGTGGCGAGCATCCTCCGCAAATCCGTGGGGAACGAAGGAAAAGGGCTCATAAAGGTAGTCAAAAGAGCCCCGTCCCAAATTGACTGGTCTTGCGGCTTTATAGTGCGATAGGGCTTGTGGGGCGGGTGGGGGTCGGTCCGTGGTAGACTATCGTGCAACGTTTGTTCATCGCGCGGAATCATTGCCGCGAGAAAGGGTTGCGCCATGCAGGAGCTTGAGGATCGTATTCGCCGTGACGGCATCGTGAAGGCCGGTAACGTCCTTAAGGTTGATGCCTTCCTCAACCACCAGTGCGACGTTGAGCTGTTCGACCACATGGGCGCCGAGTGGGCCCGTCTGTTCGAGGGCGTCGAGATCAACAAGATCCTGACCATCGAGGCTTCGGGCATTGGTATGGCCTGTATCGCGGCCCAGCATTTTGGCGGCGCGCCGGTTGTCTTTGCCAAGAAGGCCCAGTCCATCAACCTTGACGGCGAGCAGTATGCCACGACCATCTACTCCTTCACCAAGCAGAAGGAGTATCCGGTTATCGTGGGTAAGCGTTTCCTGTCCGAGGGCGACAAGGTCTTGATCATCGACGACTTCCTGGCCAACGGCTGCGCGCTCGAGGGCCTTATCAAGATCTGCGAGGCTGCGGGTGCCGAGGTGTCCGGTATTGGCATTGCCGTGGAGAAGGGCTTCCAGGGCGGCGGCGATAAGCTCCGCGAGCGCGGCTTCCGCGTTGAGAGCCTGGCCCGTATCGCCGATATGGACTGCGAGACCGGCGAGATTACCTTCGCCTAAGCGCGCAACACAAGCGATTGGTATGCGATGTGACAAAGGGACCGTCCCTTTGTCACATTTTTTGTATGAAGGGAGGTGTTGATATGGACGAGAACAAGATGGGATGGCGCGAGTATGCGCGCTTTGCCGAGATGCCGGCCGAGGAGCTGGCGCACGACTGCGAGGTGCAGGTGTTTCGCGCGACGGGGCCGGGCGGCCAGGGCGTCAACACGACGGACTCTGCCGTGCGCATGAAGCATGTGCCTACGGGGATCGTCGTGACGGCGCGCGAGAGCCGCAGCCAGTTTCAGAATCGTGCGAGCTGCCTGCGCAAGCTGAGGGCAGAGCTTGAGCGTCGCGGGCGTCCGCCACGCCGCCGTGTGAAGACCAAAGTGCCCCAGCGCTCGCGTCAGCGCAGGCTCAACGATAAGCACTTCAATGCGATTAAAAAGGCCAATCGCCGCAAGCCGGGCAGCGACGAGTCCTCAATAAGTTGCGGTGAAATAGGGACTGTTTATGCAGTTAAAGGCGCAAAACAGTCCCTATTTCACC
>CAKUHM010000145.1 GCA_934655835.1 uncultured Collinsella sp.
TATGCCGAGACCCGCCACAACGCCGGCTTTAAGGCAATCGACGAGCTGGCCCGTCAGGCCGGCGTCACGTACTGGAAAAACCAGGCCGGCGCCGAGGTCGCGCTCATCAACATCAACGACCCCGAGGAGGAGGGCGGCAAGCGCCAGATCGTGCTGGTCAAGCCGCAGTCGTACATGAATACCTCGGGCGGTCCCATTTCCAAGCTCTGCCGCGAGTACAAGATCAAGGCCGAGGAGCTGCTCGTGATCCATGACGAGCTCGATATTCCCGCCGGCGACGTGCGTGTTAAGGTTGGCGGCGGCCACGCCGGTCACAACGGACTGCGCTCGATTATCGACAAGATGGGCAGCCGCGACTTTAGCCGTATCCGCACCGGCATCGGCAACCCTCCTGGCAAGATGACCGTCGCCGACTACGTACTTAAGCAGCTGCGCGCCCGCGAGGCCGAGGATTTCCAGGACACCTGCGCCCGTGCCGCCGACGCCGCCGGCCTGGCAATCGTGCACGGCGTGGTCTACGCCCGCGACCACGTCAACGGCGCCGCCTCCGCCAACGGCAAGCACTAAAACCTACCATTTAGGGACAGGTTTGTTTTGGTAGGTTTTACCTGCGGAAACGCCACCACGGCCACATCGCAATAAGCAACCCGCCGCCATACATACGCAACGCCCCAAAGGGGGCCGGTCTCACCGCAACGCGAGGCCAGCCCCCTTTGCCGTTTTGCCTGATAAAACCGACCAAAATAAACCTGTCCCTTTTTGGTTGGTCAGACGGGACAAACCGGGATAAACCGTTTTTCCACCTGCCGAAGAAACACGTAAACGGCATTGCCATGAGGGTATAATTTGCACCGTATGTCTGCACAACGCCTGTGCGCGTACGGTTTTATTCGGGCTACCGTCCATTTCCGTGGAGGCACGGTTCGGCAGCCCTAACAAGAGAGGGGTTCTATGTATAAGATCCTGGAGAAGACGCAGTTCTCGGAGAAGGTGTTCAAGTTCCGCATCGAGGCGCCTGCAATCGCCAAACATGCGCACGCTGGACAGTTCCTCATGGTTCGCGCCAACGAGACAGGCGAGCGCGTCCCGTTTACCCTGGCCGGCTGGAACGGTGACGAGGGCTGGGTCGAGTTCATCTTCATGGTGATCGGCAAGACCACCGAGATGCTGTCCACCTACGAGGCCGGCGAGTCGCTGCGCGACGTCGTGGGCCCGCTGGGCGTTCCCACCGAGATGGCCGAGGGCCCCTGCGCCGTCATTGGCGGCGGCGTCGGCCTGGCAATTGCCTTCCCGGTCGCCAAGCACCTGGTCGAGACCGGTCACGAGGTGCACGCCATCATGGGCGCCCGCACCAAGGACCTCCTGCTCATGGAGGACCAGTTCCGCGAGCTCCTCGACGAGGACCACATCCACATCACCACCGATGACGGTTCCTACGGCGAGCAGGGCGTTGTCACCGCTCCGCTGGAGCGCCTGCTGCAGGACAAGGCCGTGAGCCAGGTCTTCTGCGTCGGCCCCGTTCCGATGATGAAGTTCTCGACCCTCACCGCCCAGAAGTACGACACCCCCATCACCGCGTCGCTCAACCCCATCATGGTTGACGGCACCGGCATGTGCGGCTGCTGCCGCGTCGAGGTGGGCGGCGTGACCAAGTTCGCTTGCGTCGACGGCCCCGACTTCGATGCCACCCTGGTCGACTGGGATGACCTTCGTGCCCGCCAGGCCGCTTACCGTTCCGAAGAGGGCGAGTCCCTCAAGGCCTATGAGGAAAAGAGCTGCGCATGCCACTAGTTAATGGTCGTTTCGTTGCCGATATGAAGTCGCCCCGCACCCCCGATAACGAGGAGCCGGCTGCCGAGCGCGCCTGCGACTTCCGCCCCGTCGACAAGGGCTTCACCGAGGAGATGGCGCTGGCCGAGGCCGAGCGCTGCCTCAACTGCAAGAAGCCGTTCTGTGTTGAGGGCTGCCCCGTCAACATCAACATCCCCCGCTTTATCGAGCAGATCCGCGAGAAGGACTTTGGCGGCGCTCTCGATACCATCCGCGAGGACTCCATGCTTCCCGCCATCTGCGGCCGCGTCTGCCCGCAGGAGAACCAGTGCGAGGGCAAGTGCATCCGTGGTAAGAAGTCCGAGCCCGTGGCCATCGGCCAGCTCGAGCGCTTCCTGGGTGACCGCCCCGAGCTCGCCTCCACGCCCAAGATGGCCCCCAAGAACGGCAAGAAGGTCGCCGTCGTCGGCTCCGGCCCGTCCGGCATCACCTGCGCCGGCGAGCTCGCCCGTAACGGCTTTGACGTCACCGTCTTTGAGGCCTTCTTCACCGGCGGCGGCGTGCTGGTCTACGGCATCCCCGAGTTCCGTCTGCCCAAGGCGGTCGTCAAGCGCGAGATCGACGGCCTGGAGGACATGGGCGTCAAGTTTGAGTACAACTCCGTCGTGGGCAACATGGCCACGGCCGAGGAGCTCTTCGAGCAGGGCTTCGACGCCATCTACGTGGCGACCGGCGCTGGCCTGCCCAAGTTCCTCAACGTCCCCGGCGAGAACCTGCCCAACGTCTTCTTCGCTAACGAGTACCTCACCCGCGTGAACCTGATGAAGGCCAACAAGTTCCCCGAGTACGACACCCCCACCAAGCACGGCAAGAACGTCGTCGTCTTTGGCGGCGGCAACGTGGCTATGGACGCCGTCCGTACCGCCAAGCGTCTGGGCGCCGAGCACGCCATCATCGCCTACCGTCGTACCGAGGACGAGATGCCCTGCCGTCGCGCCGAACTGCACCACGCTAAGGCCGAGGGCGTCGAGGTTCTGCCGCTCGTCTCCCCGCTCGAGTTTGTCGCTGGCGAGGACGGCTCCGTGTGCGCCGTCAAGGTCCAGAAGATGGAGCTCGGCGAGCCCGATGAGTCCGGTCGTCGTCGTCCGGTCGCCATCGAGGGCGCCATCGAGGAGATCCCCTGCGATGTCGCGATCTCGGCTATCGGCACCAACGCCAACCCCTTCGCTGCCAAGATCGGCGGCAAGATGGAGCTCAACAAGTGGGGCTACATCGTTGCCGACGAGGAGACCGGCCAGACCACCGATCCCCGCATCTGGGCCGGCGGCGACATCGTCACCGGTGCCGCTACGGTCATTCTGGCGATGGGCGCCGGCAAGAAGGCTGCCGCTTCCATCACCAAGAGCCTGCTGGGCGAGTAATCACCCGCAGCGCTAGCCATCAAACGGCAAAGTCCCCGTCGAGCACACGCCCGGCGGGGACTTTTTCTATGCCGGCCGGCCGACCACCACAAAGGGGACAGGCACCTTTGTGGTGGTTTTGGACTTGGCCGGCTGGTTTGTCTCGATCTGTAACAGGTAGGCCACGTAGAGCCCCGTAGATGTTACAGATCAAGACATTGTGCGAGCGTCCGCCCGTTCATCTCAATCTGTAACAGTAAGAGGCCAAATCCCCCGCTACGTGTTACAGATCGAGACGTTGTTCCGACGCTCGCCAGCTTGTCTCAATCTGTAACATCTGGAACCCAAAATCCTCGCTTGGTGTTACAGATTGAGACGTTAGGTTGTCGGTCAGACGATTCATCTAAATCTGTAACATTTTGAGCCGTTTTGGGCAGCTAGATGTTACAGATCGAGATGTTTGCGGCCGAGGATGAGCGCCGCCACCGAAACTTAGCGTTTGCGGCGCTTGGTCGCGGCGATGCCGGTGGCGGCAATAGTGGCGCCGGTGATACCCAGAGCAGCTACCGTCATCGCGGTGGTGTCGCCTGTGGCAGCCAGGGCAGGGCTGGGCTTCTCGGCCGGCGTTGCCTTGGCGACCGTCTTGGTCGTCGCGGTCGTCGTGGTCGTGGTGGCCGGCTTGGCTTCAGGTTTAGCCTCAGGCTTCACCTCAGGCTGCGGCGACGGCTTAGGATCCGGCGTGGGCTGCGGATCGGGAGTCGGCGTAGCCTCGGGCGTAAACGTCAAGTCGGTGCTCAGCCACAGTGTAAGGATCCAGCCGCTCTCGGGATCGACCTCACTCACCTCACTCGCCTGATAGCCGCACTCCACGCCGTTAATCACCAGTTTAGTGTCGGGCTTAAAGTAGAAGCCACGCGCCGGCTTAAAGTACAGACCGTAACGATAGGTCACACCAGGCTTAAACGTATCGATGTGGTTGGCGATGTTCTGATCCCAGAACTCGACGGAGTTCACCTCGCTGCCGTCGCTGCCCGTCCAGAATTCACACTGCAGGATAGAGTCCGAGCCAGCCGG
>CAKUHM010000146.1 GCA_934655835.1 uncultured Collinsella sp.
ACTGCTGCGCCTGCTCGGCACAGTTTGCCAGCACCTCGTCCACGATCGGCTGCAGCGCGCCGGCGTCGCTCACCTGGCGCATGCCGCGCTCGTCGACGATCTTGTTGGGATCGTCGCCGGTCTGGGCCATGGCCTCAAAGACCTCGTGCGCCTGGTTGGAGCTGATGGCGTCGGTCGCCAGCAGCTTAGCAAGAGCCGCCACCTGTGCCGGCGCGATGCCAGACTCGGCAAGCGACACGCCCGCGCCTTTAAGATAGGCGATCATCTCGTTGACCAGCAGGTTCGCGACCGTCTGGGCCTCCTTGCCGGCCATACCGGCAGCGGCCGCCTCAAAGAAGTCGGCAAACTCCGGATCGCCGGCAATCTGCTCGGCATCGGCCGTCTTAATGCCAAAGTCGGCCTCAAAACGGGCGCGCTTGGCATCGGGCAGCTCGGGGATCTCGCCACGGCAGCGGTCGATGAACTCGTTGTCCAGATCGAACGGCGCCAGATCGGGGTCGGGGAACAGACGATAGTCGTCTGCCGTTTCCTTCACACGCATGACCACGGTGCGCTTGCGGCTGGGCTCCCAGTGGCGGGTCTCCTGATAGATGATGCCGCCCTCCTCGAGCACCTCGGCCTGGCGGCAAATCTCGTAGGCAAGACCATCGTGCAGGCTCTTGAACGAGTTGAGGTTCTTGAGCTCGGTCTTGGTGCCCAGCTTGGTCTCGCCGCGGCGGCGCAGCGACACGTTGCCGTCGCAGCGCATGGAGCCCTTCTCCATGGAGCAGTCGGAAATGCCCAGCGTCACAAAGATGCGACGGAGCTTCTCCATAAACAGGCGGGCCTCCTCGGGCGTGCGCAGGTCGGGCTCGGTGACGAGCTCGATCAGCGGCGTACCGCAGCGGTTGTAGTCGACGAGCGACTCGGCCGCGGCGGTAATGCGGCCCTCGGCACCGCCCACGTGCACCATCTTGGCGGCGTCCTCCTCCATATGGATGCGCAGGATGCGGATGGGCACCGTGTAGGAGCCGTCCTCGCGGCGCTCGGGCATCTGCAGGTTGGACGCGTCGTAGCTGGCCAGGTGACCGGCACGCTGGTTGCCCTCGCGCATGGTCGACGACATGGACGTGGACAGGCCCTCGGCGTTGGCAGAGGCGCTCGCCAGGCTCTGAGCCTCGGCCTCGCCAAACGCGCAGTCGGGGCGCTCGGCGGCACCGCGACCGGTCACGTCCAGGTCCAGATGGCCGTACATGGCAAAGGCGACCGGACCCTGCGTGGTCTGGAAGTTCTTGGCCATGTCGGGATAGAAGTAGTGCTTGCGGTAGAACATCGAGTGGCGCTGGATCTCGCAGTTGGTGGCGAGGCCGGCCTTGACGATGCTCTCGATGGCGCGCTTGTTGGGCACCGGCAGGGCGCCGGGCAGGCCCAGGCACACCGGGCACACGTTGGCGTTGGGCTCGTCATCGTGGCTGAGCTTGCAGTTGCAGAACATCTTGGTGTCGAGTGCGGTGAGCTCGGTATGGATCTCCAGGCCGATCACGGCCTCCCAATCCTGCAGGACCTCGGAAAGCTCCTTCATTACAGCTCGCCTCCCTTCCCGGCAAAATCGGGCGCGACGGAAAGCGCGGGCGCACCCGTGGCGGCATCGGCAAAGCCGCGCTCCAGAGCGCGGGCAAACGTGAGCAGCTGACGGTCCTTAAAGGCAGGTCCCACCAGCTGGGCAGAAACGGGCAGCTTGCTGTCCTCGCCCAGGCCCAGCGGCACCGAGATGCCGCCGTTGCCGCAGATGTTGAGCGAAATGGTGTACAGGTCGGACAGGTACATCTGCGTGGGGTCGCTGATCTCGCCAAACTTAAAGGCCGTGCGCGGCGAGGCGGGCATCAGGATGGTGTCCACTTTGGCATACGCGGCGTCGTAGTCCTGCGTGATGAGCGTGCGGGCCTTCTGCGCGGCGTAATAGTACTTGTCGTACACGCCCGAGCTCAGCAGGTAGGCGCCGAGCATCTGACGGCGCTTGGCCTCGGCACCAAAGCCGTGGGCGCGCGAGAGCGAGCTCTGGTCGGACAGGTTGGCACAGCCTTTCTCCTGGTAACCGTAGCGAATGCCGTCGAAGCGGGCCAGGTTGGAGAACGCCTCGGCCGGGCCGATGACGTAGTAGGCGGCGATGGCGGCATCCAGATGCGGCAGGTCGACCTCGACCAGCTCGGCACCCTGGTTCTCCAGCTCCTGGGCGGCGCGCCGAACAGCGGCCTTGACCTCGGGCGTCAGGCCCTCGGCCTCCATAAACGCGGGGATGATGCCCACGCGCTTGCCCTCGATGCTGTCGTTGAGGTGCTCGGTAAAGTCGACGGCGCAGTCCTGGCTGGTGCAGTCGTACGGATCGTGGCCCGCGCCGGTGAGCGCGTTCATGGCCAGCGCGACGTCCTCGACCGTGCGGCCAAAGGGACCCACCTGGTCGAGCGACGAGCCAAAGGCCACCACGCCGTAGCGGCTCACGGCGCCGTACGTGGGCTTAAGGCCCACCACGCCGCAGAGCGCCGCCGGCTGGCGGATGGAGCCGCCGGTGTCCGAGCCCAGCGAGAGCGCAACCTCGCCCGCGGCGACGGCGGCAGCGGAGCCACCCGAGGAGCCACCGGGCACGCGCTCGGTATCCCAGGGGTTGTTGGTACGGTGGAAGGCCGAGCTCTCGGTAGAGCTACCAAAGGCGAACTCGTCCATGTTGGCCTTGCCCATGGGCAGGCAGCCGGCATCGAGCATGCGCTGGACGCAGGTGGCGGTGTAGACGCTCTGGTAGTTCTCGAGCATGCGGGAAGCGCAGGTGGTGCGCGTGCCCACGAGGTTCATGTTGTCCTTGATGGCCAGCGGCACGCCCGCGAGCGGGGGCAGCGGCTTTCCGGCGGCACGGTCGGCATCCACGTGCGCGGCGGCCTCGAGCGCGAGCTCGGGCGACACCTGCAGGAATGCCTGGACCCCGCCCTCGCGCGCCTCGATGGCGGCAAGGGAGGCATGGGCCACCTCGGTAGCGGTAAAGTCGCCGGCGGCAACGCCCGCGGCGATCTGGGCTGCGGTAAGGGAATCGAAGCTCTGCGCCATTACTCGCTCTCCCCCTCTCCCAAAATGGACGGCACGCGGAAGTAGCGGTCGCGCGCGCTGCCGGCGTTTTCCAGCGCAACGTCGAGCGGCAGGTCGCGCTCGGGCTCGCGCAGGTCGTCGCCCATAACGTTGGACAGGCTTCCGATGGGATGGAACGTGGGCTCCACGTCGGGCAAGTCATATTGCAAGACGGGCTCGAGCATCTGGACGGCGTCGTTCATGTAGGACGTCATCTGGGTGAGCTCGTCATCGGTCAGTGCGATCTTTGCGTACTCGGCGATGCCGCGCACGTCTTTCTCGCTGAGTGCCATAGGCGCTCCCTTCCGCATAACAGTTAAACCGCTCTAGTATACAGGGCAACGCCGGCTTGGAGCAGGCGCTTTACCCAAATGCAGCGAAAACGTAACGAGGACGGCGGGTTGGCAGGGCGCGACCCGGCGGACCTGCGGCGAAAACCGTCCCGCCCACAACAAAAACCATCACAACATTCGACGTTTTTCGGCAAAATCGTGATTTTCATCGAATGTTGGGACGGTTTGGAAGCCCTCTGGCCACCACAAAGGTGCCTGTCCCCATTGTGGTGGTTCCGAACAATGGCTATGCCGAGGCCTTGGCCTTGCGGCGCTTGCGAACCGCGTGGATCACGATGTCCAGCAGCAACAGCACAATGGCAATAACCACGATGAGCACGGCGAACTCGCGCTTGCCCCAGTGGCGGCCGGCGAGCGACTTTTGCTTGTCGACGTCCTTCTTGTTGTACTTGGTGCGCACGCAATGTACCAGCAGACGGTGGTCGTTCACGCCATAGGGCGTGCAGGTGACGAGCGTCACCTTATCGGCGCCGGGTTCGATGGTCAGCGACTCCATCTCCTCGGGCAGCACGACCTCGGAGTCGACCATCTTATAGGCAAGCGTCTTGTTCATGGTGTGCAGTAGCACCAGGTCACCGGGCTCCAGCGAGTGGATGTCGTCGAACATGCTCAGGTTGCGCATACCCGAGTGCGCGGTGAGCACGCAATGCGTCGAGGTGCCGCCCACCGGCAGGCTCGTGCCCTCCAGGTGGCCGACGCCCGCCATAAGGACTTCCTCGCTCGTGCCGTGGTAGATGGGCATGCTTACGTCGATGGAGGGGATCTCGACCCAGCTCATCATGGGGTCGCGGTC
>CAKUHM010000147.1 GCA_934655835.1 uncultured Collinsella sp.
GGTCACGCCCGATGTTGAGGAAGCACGCCACATCAAACGGCAGGTTCTCGACGCGCTGGTACTTGAGCGCCTGACTCGAGACCTCCATAACCATGGACTGACGACCGGACGCGCGGCAGTTGGCGATATGACGCCAGACCTCGGGGGCCTCGGGCGTAGTATTGGTGCTCTCGTAGCACTCGATGCCATCGTCGGTACTCACCGAGCCGATCATGCCGCAGGATTCGCCCGCTGCCTTGATGATGGACTGAAGCATAAAAGCGGCCGTGGTCTTTCCCTTGGTACCGGTGATGCCCACGATCTTGACGTCGTGGTCGGGACGGTCGTAGACCTCCGGCGGCAACAGGGCCATGGCCGTGCGAACGCTATCAACAACCAGCATCGCAGCACCGCTCTCCTGCGCCAGCGGCTCCAGAGACTCGACCAGCGACTCTTCGCACACAAATGCGACGGCACCCGCATCGAGCGCCATGCTCAAAAACGCGGGCTTAAAGGCAGCACCTTTGCAAAAGAACACGTCACCTGCCGAGACCGCGCGCGAATCAAACGAGCAGCCGGTCACGGCACGCTCGTCAACCTGCTCTGATGCGCGCAGCTCGCCGCACACGTCGAGAAGCTGGGCAAGCGTATCGACCGTGGTCACGGTCGCGGAATCCGAATGGTGCATCTTTCACCTTTCTCAGCCATTTGGCAGGGACGGTTTTATAGTAACTGAAACGCACCCGCGCAAAAACGGCTCCCGGAGGAGCCGTTACGCGCAGGCGTTCGTAAGCCGAGGCTAGGCAGCCTGAACAGAAGGCTGATCCTCGTCGATAAAGAAGCGCTTGTACCACACCAGGAACACAAGCGGCGTATAGATCTTGCGCTGGAAATCGCCCTTGCCCGCAAAGTGCAGGTCGAGCAGGTGCATGAGCTCGTCGGTGTCGAAGAACTCGCTTGCCCACGGCGCGGTGAAGTACTCCTTGACGTAGTCGTACCACTTTTGCTCGCGCAGCCAGTAGACGATCGGCACCGGGAAGCCCACCTTGGGACGGGTTGCCCACTCGTCGGGCAGCGACTTGTTGGCGGCGTGGCGGAGCACCTGCTTGTTGCCATTCTCGTTGATGCGATAGCGGTCGGGAATGTGCTCGGCGAACTCCATGACCTTGCGGTCCAGGAAGGGCACACGCAGCTCCAGCGAGTGCGCCATGCACATCTTGTCGGCCTTGAGCAGAATGTCACCCGGGAGCCACATGTTCATGTCCAGGTACTGCTTCTTGACCAGCTCGGGCTGGCCCTTCACACGCGCGTAGATGGGGGCGGCGAGCTCGAAGGCGCCGTCGCCGGTGTTGTACTCGGGCTTGAGCACGCCGTCGACCTCACGCTCCGGCCATACCAGGGCCTGTCCTAGGAACGACTTCTCGGGGATCTCGGCACCCTTGACCAGGAAATTGTGGCCCTTGAAGTACGGCATATGCAGCGCCAGGTTACCGAGCGCGCGACGAATGGGCAGCGGAACCATCTTTTTGTACTTGCGCACCGGAACCGTGTCCTCGTAATAGGCGTAGCCGCCAAAGAGCTCGTCGGCGCCTTCGCCCGAAAGCACGACGGTGACGTCCTTGCGGGCCATCTCGGCCAGGAACCACAGCGGCACGGACGACAGGTTGGACTGCGGCTCGTCCATGTGATACTGAATGTCCTCGAGCGCGCCAAAGAACTCGTCGGCGGTGATCATCTTGCGGACGTTCTCGACACCGAGCTTGTCAGAAAGTTCCTTGGCGTAGTTAGTCTCGTTGAAATTCTTGTAATCGAAGCCCACCGAGAAGGTCTTGTCGGGCATGAGGCAAGCGGCGATGTAGCTGGAGTCGACGCCGCCGGAGAGGAACGACGCGACCTTGACGTCGGCGATGCGATGGGCCTCGACGCTCTCGTGCACGACCTCGTCCAGCTCGTCGACGTACTCCTCAAACGGCTTCTCGACGGCAGAGTAATCGCAATCCCAGTAGCGCTCGATGTTCATCTTGCCGGTCGGGATATCGACGGTAAAGTAATGCGCCGGCGGCAGCTTGTAGACGCCCTCGAAGAAGGTCTCCTCAGTCGCCGAATACTGCAGCGTCATGTACGGACGCAGGGCCTTTTTGTTGACCGCCTTGTGGAAGTGCGGGTAGTCCAGGAAGCTCTTGATCTCGGAACCAAAGAGCACGCCCGGAGCGCCGTCGCCCGCATCGGCCATGGGATAGTAGTAGAGCGGCTTGATGCCAAAGATATCGCGGGCGCCAAAAAGCTTGTTCTTCTTCTTGTCCCAGATGACGAAGGCGTACATACCGCGCAAGCGATCGAGTACCGCCTCGCCCCACTCCTCATAGCCGTGCAGGAGGCTCTCGGTGTCGGCGCCGCAGTGGAACTTATAGCCCTTGGCCTCGAGCTCGGAGCGAAGCTCCTGGAAGTTGTAGATCTCGCCGTTGAAGACGATAACGACGCTGCCGTCCTCATTGGCCATGGGCTGAGCGCCGGCCTCGGTCAGGTCGAGGATCGACAAGCGGCGGAAGCCGAGGGCAACGCGGCCGTCGATAAACTGACCGCCCATGTCGGGACCGCGATGGACGATGCGGTCCATCATCTTGGTGAGCACCTCGGATTGGTTATCCGTCCCACCGACAAAACCGACAAAACCGCACATATACTATCCCCTCTGCTGTTGCTGGGCATCAAATCGAATCAGTAGCTTTTGAGTATACCCGAGGGCGTAAAGAGGGGCGGAATGTTCAGGCAATCTCAACTGAATCAGCTCCGCTGTGACACGCGACGGTTACCTTTAATGGATATGAGATGAATGAGGCGATTGTTTTGCTATACTCTCTCCGCACGGGCGATTGGCGCAACGGTTAGCGCAGGTGCTTTACACGCACAAGGCTGGGGGTTCGAATCCCTCATCGCCCACCATTTGTTCTTATTAGGCTCCCAGCAATGGGGGCCTTTCTTTTTGGGCCCATCGCAGAGGGATTCGAACCCGTCAGGGTGCGGAGCTGAGGAAACGCGTAAGCGTTTTCCAGCGAAGCACGCGAGGAGCGAAGCGACGAAGCGGGAGCGGGCGGCGAAATGCGTCCTTGGCGAATGCCCCTGTGCAAAAAATACCAAATATGAGTACTGCTACCATTTTAGTAGCAGGGTTTTCAAGGCCTCAGTGGGCAAATCAAACATCAAAACGACGACCGACAGTCCAGATGGGCAGTATTTCCGACTGTGATACTGGACATCTGTGGTTTAACTAACCTAAAGTCACCCAATTAATATGTTATACGATTGGTTACATTACTCATATTCGCCACTTTTTGCACACCGACCTTCCTAGTCAGCGTGAATCGATAGCAAAAACGGGCTCCGGATCGCCCGATCGTGCCGTATATGGCACGTCAGCAACCCGGAGCCCGTTCCAAGCAACTATATTCGCCCGTGCTAGGCCAAAACGCCCGACAGGATCTCAACCAAACTGTCCACGTCGGCTTCCTCGCAGACGAGCGGCGGCAGGAAACGCAGCGTATGAGCGCCAGTAGCGTTAACCACGGCACCGGCTGCTAGCGCGCGGGCAACAATATCATGCGCATCGCCCGCAGCGTCATCCAGATCGCAGCCGAGCATCAAGCCGCGACCACGCACCTCGGTCACGTGCGGCAGCTTGGCGAGCTTTGTCTCCATATAGGCACCCACCTTAGCAGCGTGCTCGGCATAGTCGCCGCGCACGAGCGCGGAGAGCGTCGCGGCGCACGCCGCGACGGCCAAGCAGCTGCCGCCAAAAGTTGAGCCATGGTCGCCGGGCTTAAAGACATCGGCGATCTCCTTCTTGGCCACCACGGCGCCCATGGGCACGCCATCGGCAATGCCCTTGGCAAGGCTCATGATGTCGGGCTCCACGCCATAGGTCTGGAATGCAAACGGCTTGCCGGAGCGGAAGATACCGCACTGGACCTCGTCGGCGATAAGCACGGCGCCCACCTCGTGCGCCAAGTCGCGCGCCGCCGCCATAAACCCCTCGGTCATAGGGTGCACGCCGCTTTCGCCCTGAATCGGCTCGAGCATCACAGCGCAGATCTCGCTTCCCAGCTGCTTAAAGATCGCACGCAGCTCGTCGACGTCGTTGGGCGTGCAGGCCACAAAGCCGCCCGGCAGAGGACGGAAGCTGTCCTGCAGCCAATCCTGCATGGTGGCGGCAATGGTCTCGAGCGTACGGCCGTGGAAACCGCCGCGCATGCACAC
>CAKUHM010000148.1 GCA_934655835.1 uncultured Collinsella sp.
CCTCAAGCACCAGCGAACGAATCGAGGCCCCCAAAGCCACATAAGGCAAGCTGTTCCACAGGTTGGAAATCTTTCGTTCTTTTCTGAGAATCCGCTCGCTAGCAACGGACAGATCCAAAGGAACACAAGCGAACAGTTCACCATGCTCAAGGTGAATTCCAGTCCGCACCGTGCCGTCAGCAGTAAGACGTTCGTGCAGCAGCTTGTCATGGCGAGCATAACGATCAGAGCTTGAATCCGCATAAAAGAGTTTTTCGAGCGTCTTGTACGCCATCGCCTCATCGCTCCTTTGAAATCAAATAGCCAAATCGTCTTTCATTATTTCGAAATAGTCCGATATTTGCAATTAAGACTTTAGAATTGTGTTATTTAATTTCGAAATTCGGAGTATTGGAAATTAAGATTTCCTTATTTACATATCGAGCCTAGGCTTCAAACCTCAACAGAACTCTACGTAAAAGGCGCGCTGTCTGCATCAACCGCAGGCAGCGCGCCTTCTTCTGTTTGGACGGAAACCGTATCCCAGTTTTCTAACCCAGAACGGGACACAGTTTCCCCGAGAGCCCTCATGCGGAAACTGTGCCCCGTTTTGGTCGCCGATTCTGGGACGTGCTTTCCCGTAGAGGTCCAAAGCGGAAACCGCATCCCGTTTTGAGCCTGCCCTTCAAACTGGAATGCCGCCTCGGCGTCGGCATCGGCTACTTGCCGTCGTCGTCCTCGGCTTCTTCTCTTGCGTAGAGTTCCAGCATACGGCGGCGGTATTCGCGCACGGCGAGCTTGGCGCGCTCAAGGCGACGGCGCTCGCGCGGGGTGAGCTTGGACGGGTCGATCTCGTCGCCATAGGTCTTCTCGGCCAGCAAATGGGCGGCGTCCACGATACGGGCATCGATATGCCCGCTTGCCGCCTCGGCCGAGAGGTTGTCGGCAATGGAATCAAGGGTAGGTATGCCGTCGAGCGTGCGACCATGGCCATGCGAGGTCAGCAGCTCGTGCTCGCGTGCGAGCAGGCTCGCCAGGTCGTGATGGGCGCGCAGAATATCGAACGCATCGGAAGGATGCTCGGCAACTTCTGCCACGGCGGCAACCGGCGCGGCGTCGACCACGCGATAGAAGAGCTGGGCGAGCAGCGGCATCAAAAACACCGTGATGGCACCGGCGGCAACCATGATCGAGGCAATGTCTTGCGAAAGCGCTCCGGCGTTGACGGCCACGCTCGTCACGGCAACGATGATCGGAAGCGCCGTGGTGCAGTACAGGGCCACGGTAATGCGGCCATACGCCGAGACATCGCGCGTCTCGGGACAGATGCTCATAGAGATAAGAATGGGCACGGCGCGGATGATGAGCAGCGCCATGATAAAGCCCACGAGCAGCCCGGGGCGCGATGCCACAGCCGTCAGGTCGATCTTTGCGCCCGATACGGTAAAGAACACCGGAATCAAAAAGCCATAGGCCAGGCCGTCGAGCTTGGTCTCGAGCGTGTGATTACCCTCGGGGATGATATAGCGCAGGACAAAGCCGGCGGCAAAGGAGCCCAGCACGATGTCGAGGTCAAAGATGGCCGAGAACGCCACAAGCGTGACCAGGATGAGCACCGTCAGGCGAACGAAGGTCTGTGACGTGGTGTCGGCGCGCTCCTCGACAAACGCAAAGAAACGGCTGCCGACGCGCTTGGAGCGACTCGGAACCACGGCCAGCAAAACGCAGACCACCGCAAACAAGCCCAGAATCACGAGCGTTTGGATGCCGGTGCGGGCAGAGAGTAGCACCGACATAGCGAGCACGGGGCCAAGTTCGCCCCAGGTGCCGTACGCGAGAATCGAGTCGCCCACACGCGTGCCAGTGAGCGAGCGCTCACGCATGATGGGCACGAGCGTGCCGAGTGCCGTCGAGGTAAGCGCGAGCGTCACGGCGATACCGTCGAAGTGACTGACCGAGAACCACGGCGTAAAGCGCACGGCAAGCCAGGCAATGCCAAACGTGACAACCCACGTCGCCAAGCCATAGCGCCCCTCGACGCCCGTAATGTTCTTAGGGTCGATCTCAAAGCCGGCGAGCAGGAACAAAAAGGCCAAGCCGAGCTCGGACACGAGCGAGACCTCGGCGTCCACATGAATGATGCCGAGCATATGAGGGCCCAGCACCGCGCCGAACACGAGCAAAAAGACCGTCTCGGGAACGGGCTTTCCGGGAATCGCCGAGGCGATAAAGGGGCTCGCAAAGGCCACGAGCGCAATGATGGCGAGCGAAACGAATGCCATGTGATGCCTTTCTCTTGTTTGCGCTTCACTGTAGCACCCTCGCCGTCCTCAACGCGCCGCGAGCTGTCGTATCATAGTGAGGTTTACAAACATGTGGCTCAAGGCGACCGCGAGGCTTGCCCCGCAAACCGACCGCTGCCGCATACCGTACCGTACGCCCAACCGATCAGGAAGGCAGGAACCAATGGTCTCTCGTATCTACGTGGAGAAGAAACCCGGGTTCGACGTCGAGGCTCAGCAGCTCAAGGGCGAGCTGACCGAGATTCTCGGCATTCAGGGCATCGAGGCCCTGAGGATCATCAATCGCTACGACGTCGAGGGCATCGACGAGGAGCTCTTCCGCTCCTGCGTGCCGACCGTCTTTAGCGAGCCCCAGGTCGATGTGACCTATGACGAGCTCCCCGCAAGCGACGGCGCCGTCTTTGCCGCCGAATTCCTGCCTGGCCAGTTTGACCAGCGCGCCGACTCCGCCAGCGAGTGCGTGCAGCTCATCAGCCAGGGCGAGCGCCCCGCCGTGCGCTCCGCCAAGGTCTATATGATCTCGGGCGACCTGGACGAGGCCGCCATCGAGGCCATCAAGCACTACGTGGTGAATCCCGTCGAGGCCCGTATCGCCTCGCTCGATCTGCCTGAGACACTGCACATGGAGACCCCCGAGCCCCAGCCCGTCGAGGTGCTCGACGGCTTCCGCGAGCTCGACGAGGCCGGCCTTGCCGCCTTTATCGCCGAGCGCGGCCTTGCCATGGACGAGGCGGACATCGCCTTCTGCCAGCAGTACTTCCGCGATGAGGATCGCGACCCCACCATCACCGAGATCCGCGTGATCGACACCTACTGGTCCGACCACTGCCGCCACACCACCTTCGGCACCGTCCTGGACGACGTGACGATTGACGACGCCGTGGTGCAGCAGGCCTTCGATCGCTACATGGAGATGCGCCACGAGCTCGGTCGCGACGCCAAGCCCGTCTGCCTTATGGACATGGGCACCATCGGCGCCAAGTACCTTAAGAAGACCGGCGTCATGACCGATGTCGACGAGTCCGAGGAGATCAACGCCTGCACCGTCAAGGTAAAGGTCGATGTCGACGGCGAGGAGCAGGACTGGCTGTTCCTGTTTAAGAACGAGACCCACAACCACCCGACCGAGATCGAGCCCTTCGGCGGTGCCGCCACCTGCGTGGGCGGCGCCATCCGCGACCCGCTCTCGGGCCGCAGCTACGTGTACCAGGCCATGCGCGTCACCGGCGCCGGCGACCCCACCGTCCCCGTGTCCGAGACGCTCGAGGGCAAGCTGCCGCAGCGCAAGCTCGTGACCACCGCTGCCGCCGGCTACTCCAGCTACGGCAACCAGATCGGTCTTGCCACCGGCCAGGTCAACGAGCTCTATCACCCCGGCTACGTGGCCAAGCGCATGGAGGTCGGCGCCGTCGTGGGCGCCACCCCGGCCAACCACGTGCGCCGCGAGTGCCCCGCCCCCACCGACAAGATCATCCTGCTGGGCGGCCGTACCGGCCGTGACGGCATCGGCGGTGCCACCGGTTCCTCCAAGACCCAGAACACCGAGTCCATCGAGACCTCGGGAGCCGAGGTCCAGAAGGGCAACGCCCCGGTCGAGCGTAAGCTGCAGCGTCTGTTCCGCCGCGGCGATGCCTGCCGCCTGATCAAGCGCTGCAACGACTTTGGCGCCGGCGGTGTCTCGGTCGCCGTGGGCGAGCTTGCCGACGGCCTGTATGTTGACCTGGACACCGTGACCAAGAAGTACGACGGTCTGGACGGCACCGAGCTCGCCATCTCCGAGTCCCAGGAGCGTATGGCCTGCGACGTCGCCGACGGCGACGTCGAGGAGTTCATGGGCTACGCCGCCGAGGAGAACCTCGAGGCGACCGTTATCGCCGAGGTTACCGCCGAGCCGCGCATGCGCATGGC
>CAKUHM010000149.1 GCA_934655835.1 uncultured Collinsella sp.
GCCTTGAATATGAACAATAAGATGCGTATCAGTTCTCGATTTGTCGCGAATCTCCGCGAAAGCTTGCGAACCATCGCGAAATCCTGTGGCCCATTCGCGATGGTTCGATGATGGGACCGGCTATACCGGTTTTTCGATATGGCTATGGCAGTTTTTATATATCGAGTGAGCACTAAGGGCCAGAAACTCGACTCGCGGAGGGGGCGGCGGCAACCCGCTGGTGAAGGGAGTTAAGTTGGCGGGTTCGATCTCCCGGTTCTAAAAATACTCAGTATACTGAGTGATTTTACTCAGTATACTGAGTATTTAAGAAACAAGGAGGTAGATTGACATGTTTGAGCGCCATCAAGTTGCCGTGATAGCCCAGAGGATGCGGGAAACGAATAATCCGTTGATGCAATTTATAATCGGGCCCCGCCAAACGGGAAAGTCGACCATGTTCGTGCAGGCGTTGCACCATGCAGACATGCCCTGTCACGTGGCCAATGCGGACGATGTTGTGAATCCCGATGCCAGCTGGCTGCAAATCGAGTGGCAACAGGCAAGAAACCTCACGTCTGGAGGTAAGGTCCCGGCCGTTTTCGTTGTTGATGAGATTCAAAAGGTGCAGAGTTGGTCCACGGTCGTCAAGGGATTGTACGACCGGGATCGCCGGGAGGGGACGCCGCTCAAGGTCATTTTGACCGGACCGTCGTCGCTGCTGCACAAGGGCCTGGAAGAATCCCTTATGGGCCGTTACGAGCTCATTCGGTCGCCGCATTGGTCCTATCGCGAGTGCAGCGAGGCCTTTGGCTTTTCTTTTGAAGACTATCTCTATCACGGTGGATATCCGGGTGCGGCGCCGCTGGTTTCCGATGACGCCCGTTGGCGAAACTATATCCGAGATGCGATCGTCGAGCCGGCGATCTCGCGCGATGTTCTCTCGTTGGAGAATATCCGCAAACCGGCGCTGATGCGCGCGCTCTTTTGGCTCGCGGCGAGCTATTCGGGGCAGGAGCTTTCGTATTCAAAAATGGTAGGCCAGCTGCAGGATGTCGGTAACACGGTCACGGTCGCCGGGTATTTGGACCTGCTGGGCAAGGCCGGTTTGGTTACGGCGATTCCCAAGTTCAGTGACAAGGAGCTCGCAAAGCGCCGAAGCACCCCGCGGCTCATGGTTTATGACACAGCGTTTATGACGGCGCTCGGCGATAAGGGCCGAGCAGAATGGCTGGAGGATTCGGCGCGGCGGGGCCATTTGGTGGAATCGGCAGTGGGTGCACGACTGCTTGCGCGCGCGCCGGAAGAGGGTTTTGAGGTCATGTGGTGGCGTGAGGGCGTCAAAGAGGTCGATTTTGTGCTGCGAAGGGATGATGCGCTGAGCGCCATCGAGGTCAAAAGCGGTGGAGAGTCCGGCCAGAGCGGCATGTCGACGCTCCTAAAAAAGTATCCGAGAGCCAAGCGGATCGTCGTGGGAGGGGCGGCGGCCGGGGCGTGCACCGTGGAGGATTTTCTGCTCGATAAGGTGACGCTGTTTAACTAGCCTGAGCAAATTGAGAAAATACTCAGTACACTGAGTGAAATCACTCAGTGTACTGAGTATTTTGACTTGGGCGTTGGATGGGTGCTCGGCCGCCTCGTGCGATGGCGAAAACCGGGCCAGGCCTTACCAGCGGATATGCATGCGGGAGGGGCTCCAATTTTCATGTCCCACTCGTATCGTCTGTCAGAAACCTGACGAATGACCTGTCCCCCTGTCATGCCCTTGTCACAAAATCTATTAACGGGACCGCCAAATTTCCTCCTGCATTTTCTGACGGTACCGCGGTTCCCGCATGATTTTTGGGACTTGCGCTGCGGGCGTATTTGCCTATTGATGTCAGCTGTGCCGTCAATCAGCAGAAGTTGGTTTACATCTGTGGTTTTAGTACTAAGATATGCTTCTAATAAAATGCATTAGTGGCTTTAGTTTTGGGGGAAACGAGGCAACGTGACTATGACGTGCTCTATGGTGGTCAACAGCAAGAGCGGCAATACCAGGATGGTTTCGGGAGCGATTAAGCGCGCGCTGCAGGCAGCGGGCGTCGAGTTTGTCCATGCCGCCGCGCTGAGCGACGATGCCGATCCGGAGCAGGTTATGAACGAGGCCCAAGGTGCCTGTGCGGCCGATACGGTGTTCGTTGGCTTTTGGTGTGACAAGGGCACATGTTCGCCTTCGGTGGCGGCGTTGCTTTCCGCTCTGCATGGCAAGCGCGTGTTCCTTTTTGGCACCTGCGGTTTTGGCGCCGACCAGAGCTATTTTCAGCAGATTATCAATCGTGTGAGCTCCAATTTGGCCGAGGATGCCGAGCTTGTGGGTTGGGCAATGTGCCAGGGCAAGATGGGTCCCGCGGTCAAGCAGCGCTACGAGGCGATGCTCGAGCAGGATCCCGACAATGCCCGCTTTAAGATGCTGCTCGACAACTGGGTTGCCGCAAAGGATCACCCCACCAAGGAGGATCTGGACAACATGGCTGCAGCCGCCAAAAAGGCCGTGTTGGGCGAGTAGACCGCCACTCGCGGTGCCGCGCGTTCGACCGTACAAACGTGAAAGCCTCGAGATTCTCGAGGCTTTTTTCTTGACAATGGAACGCGCCGTGGAAAAATGAACAGTGTTCACATTGGAGGTGAGGGCATGAATAACACAGCGACGTCTAAGGAGGAAATCCTCAAGACGAGTCGTAAGCTCATCCAGGAAAACGGATGGACCGGCGTCAACATCCGTTCGGTTGCCGCGGCCTGCGGCGTGTCGGTCGGATGCATCTACAACTACTTCGATTCTAAGACAGCGCTGGTCGGCGCAACGGTGGCAAGCGTCTGGGGCGATATTTTCCATCACCCCGATGACGAGGCGATCTTGGACGATACGCTCGCGTGCATCCAGTGGATGTATCGCCAGATGGAGCACGGCTGCCAAAAGTACCCAGGCTTCTTTACGCACCATTCGCTGAGTTTTATGCAGCAGGACGCCGCGGACGGCAAGCGTCAGATGCATCATGCCTGGCAGCACATCCTCGACCAGCTTTGCGTGGTGCTCAAGCGCGATCCGCGGGTGCGCGCCGGTGCCTTTACGGAGCAGTTTACTGCCGAGCAATTTGCCGAGGTCCTGTTCTCGCTCATGCTCTCTGCCGTGATCCGGCAAGACTTTGATCCGAGCGCTGTAATCGAGATCACGCGTCGAACGCTCTATTAAACGGTCCCCGCGCAATGCGGGGATTTTTACGGCAAGAAAGTGAACATCGTTCACGTTAAGGAGGTGGTGCCTGGCGTACAAGAAGCAGAACCGTTCTTTCGCAATCATTCAACTGAGGAGACTTATATATGCGTGCTATTTTCGAAACGCTATTCGACATTGTCTATTTGGTGACGGTTATCACCCTTGGCATCCGCATGATTCGCGGCAGCAAGGATAATCGCCAGTTCCAGCTGTTTGGCTGGATGGCCGTGATTTTGGGCGCCGGCGATTCGTTTCACCTGGTGCCGCGCGCGCTGGCGCTCTGCACGACCGGCTTTGACGCTTATGCCGTGCAGCTTGGCCTGGGCAAGTGGATTACCTCGATTACCATGACCGTCTTCTATGTGCTGCTCTACTACGTGTGGCGCGAGCGCTACCAGGTTAAGAATCACGTCGGAACGACCGCGGCGATCTTTGCGCTAGCCGCCATGCGCGTCGCGCTGTGCATGCTGCCGCAAAACCAGTGGCTCACCAACCAGACCCCGCTCACGTGGGGCATCCTGCGCAACATCCCGTTTGCCATCATGGGCCTGATGGTCATCGTGCTTTTTTATCGCAGTGCAAAGGAGGACAACGACGAGGCCTTCCGCTGGATGTGGCTCACCATCGTGCTGAGCTTTGGCTTCTACATTCCCGTGGTCCTGTGGGCGGAGGTGGTCCCGGCCATTGGCATGCTCATGATCCCAAAGACCTGCGCGTATGTGTGGACCGTGCTGATCGGTTACAACGCCATGAAGGCGGAGTGCTAGGTCCATCTTCTAAATGCAACGCCCTCCCGGGCGGCGGCGCACGAAGTTCCCTGCTCTACAGTCCTGCGCAAGACGAAGGCCACATTAAGTGGCCTTCTTTGCGTCAAGACTTTAGTCTGCTGGGCGCGCAGCGGCCAGCTTCAACCCACCCGCTATGCGGGTGGAGACAAACGGCTTTACA
>CAKUHM010000150.1 GCA_934655835.1 uncultured Collinsella sp.
CGGCATCGGCTTGGGCTTTATCGCCTACGTGGTCGTCGCGCTCTTTAAGGGCGAGGCCTCGAAGATCAAGCCGCTCATGTGGATTGCAGCCCTCGCCTTCCTCGTCTACTTCTTTGTGGCGTAACGGCAAAGCTGTCAAAGCAGAGCGCCAAAGCGCGGAGTCGCAGCAAGCGGCTCCGCGCTTTTCTTTTAAAGCCAGGCAACGCATAGGCGCACGATGGATTGCTTCCCGAGTTTTGGACATTTTGCCCTCCAAACGGCACTACCGCCAGCTATATCCTGCAGATACGCTGGATGTAGTCGCATAGGCCCTATGAGAACGGGAGCAACCGTGGCAGCCTTGTTCACGACCCCCAAACGCAATGACACTACCGCCGGAACCCATGTTGCCGAACCCGACGTTCGCCGTCGCATAGGACTCGCGCACGGCAGCTGGCGCCGCGTGACGCGCCGCATCGTCGTGGGAGCCGTATGCGCGCTCACGGTAAGCTCGCTGCTCATGCCGAGCGTCTCGCTCGCAGCGGAATGGGTCAAGGTCGGCGGCAACAAGTACAACACCGCGGCGAGCGACGAAGCCGGTACCTGGTCGTGGGACGGCGCCGACGACTTGAAGCTCAACAACTATAACGGCGGCGAGATCCAGGCCGCAGGCAAGCTCAACGTGAATTACTCGGGAACCAACATCGTCACTGCCGAATGGATCGAAAGCATCAACGTTTCTCATGGCACTAACGAGAATGCCGAGCTCAATATCCAAGGCGACGAGGGCGGCACGCTCAGTGTGACATCTACTGAGGACGCTATCCTCTCCACGGGTAATATCAACATCGACGGAGCCGGATCCGTCAACGCCACGAGCACTGGGTTTGATGCCATCAATGCCGGGGGTGATCTCGCTATCAAAGGTTCGGGCAACGTCAACGCCACGGGTGCATCGGATGGCATCAGGGCAAACGGCAATATCACGATTGACGACAGCGGAGCCGTCACCGCCAGGGCTACCAAGGACAAGGGCATTGGAACCGACAAGAACCTCACCATCAAGGGTGGCGGGACGGTCGAGGCAAGCTCAGCCGATGGTGAGGCCCTTTGGAGCGGCGGCAATATCAACATCTCGGACGGCAGCCAGGTCAAGGCAAGCTCCGAGAAAGACGCTGCCGTCGAGGCCAAGGGCAGCCTCGCAGCCACAAACGCCTCCCTCAACGTAAACGGTGTTGAATATGGCGTCTATGCCCACAAGGGCATCACCCTCGATCATGCAAACGTGACGGTCCGTGCAAGTAAAGGCAGATACGGTGGCGCCAACGCCCTCTTCACCTACCAGGACGACATCGTCGTCAAGAACGGCTCCACCGTGGACGCGTTTGCGGAAGGCGAGGTTTCGGCTGCATTCTCCACCAGAAACGATCGACCCAACGAGAAGGGCGGCCACATCTACATCAGCGACTCCGTTGTCAAGGCCATAGCCCGCTATGTCGAGAACGGCGACGGCCCCATCCCCTACAGCGAAAACCAAGATGGCGAGACGAGGC
Organism: uncultured Collinsella sp.; assembly: GCA_934655835.1. The sequence continues at coordinate 1,533 of CAKUHM010000150.1, forward strand.
GCGAACCCCAAGGCGAGAACATCGGCATCATCGCCCAGACCAGCGAGGGCGTCACACCCGCAGTCATCTCGATCATCCGCAGCAAGGTAACGGCCGAAGGAGATACAGCGGCAATCTTTGCCCGTGCCATGAGCGCTGACGGCAAGACAATCGGCACCATCAAGATTGAGAACGCCGCCATCCAGACGCCCGAAGGCGGCAAGGTCATTGACTATCGCAAGCTCCGTGACGGCATCTACGAGGCAGGCCAAGCCATCGGCACGGGCGACGCCACGGTCGACTCCCTCTATATCAAAGCAGTCGCCAAAAGCACGACCACCGCACCTCCCGAGGTAGCCAAGCCGGAAGACCCCAAGCCCGACGAGACCAAGCCCGCAGAAAGCAAGCCCGCGGAGTCCAAGCAGAACCCCAAGCCTGAGGGCTCAAAGCCGACCAAGGCCGTTGCGGCTTCAACCACGAAAGCCAAGACTACCGGCGTGCTCGCGGCAACCGGCGACACCTCGGGTGCGGCCATCGTGGCAACCGTCCTTGCGGGAACAGCCGCTATCGCCGCAGGCACCATGGTGAGCCGCAAGCGCTCATAGACAGCTTTGACCTTTAACGCACGGGACGGCACCCACAGAAGTGCTAGCCTGCACACCGTTTAGCAACGCCACCGCCAAGCTCCCCTCCGGCGGTGGCGTTTTTCATTTGCGCCCGCGCGGCGCACGCGAATGTTCTTGATGCTGTCCAACCGGCATACGCTGGCGTGCGACAATTGAGGCTGCCGATATCACAACACTGAGAGAAGCCCGTCATGGAAGCGCATCAAAAGCAGATAACCGTTTATTCGAATCATACGGAAAGCGCGCCTGTCATCTACCTTCCTGTGGTCGTGGGCGACGGCAGCGAGGTTTATGAGTGTTGCCGAGAGCTCGACTGTCCGCCATTCACCCTCGTCACCATTGGCGGGCTCGATTGGAATCGCGAGCTGAGCCCCTGGGCATGCGACGGGACCGTACGCGATGCCGAGCCTTTCGGCGGCCAAGCTGCCGATTTTCTTGATGAGCTGCTGAATCAGACAATCCCCCAGGTCGAGTCGTCGCTTCCTCAGCCGCCCACCTGGCGCGGCATTGCCGGTTACTCGCTCGCGGGCCTCTTCGCACTCTGGTCCCTCTGGCAAACCGACGCCTTTGACCGCGCCGCGAGCGCATCGGGGTCGCTATGGTTTCCCGACTTTGTCGACCGTGCCAGCACGGCCCCTTTTGCCGGCAGCCCGCAAGCCGTCTATCTGTCGCTCGGCAAAAAAGAGACCAAGACGCCCAACCGCATGATGCGGCATGTGCTCAACGACACGCGCGCGACGGAAGCGTTGCTCATCGAGCGCGGCATTCCAACAACGATGGAGCTCAACCCCGGCAATCACTTTGCCCAAACCGACTTGCGCATGGCCCGCGGCATCCACTGGATACTGACGCATTAAAAATGGCGCCCACGCGTGCATACGCATGGGCGCCATTTATTTTGTTTTAGCTGAACGCAGCTGCTACTCAGTAGCCTCCTCGAGCTCGGAGACATCAAACTCAAAGTCATTACCCGGCAGAATCGCATTGAGCACAATGCCCACCAGCGAACCCACGGCAAGGCCCGAGAGCGAAATGGTCACGCCGCCCAGCTCCAACACGATAGCTCCGGCAGTGCTGTACGCAATGCCGAGTGAAAGCACCAGCACCAGGGCGGCCACCAGCACGTTGCGGTTGTTCTGGAAATCGACCTGGTTCTCGATGAGGTTGCGGACGCCCACGGCGCTGATCATGCCATAGAGCACGAGAGACACGCCGCCGATCACACACGCCGGCATGGCCGCAATGACAGCCGCGAACTTGGGGCAGAACGAGAGCACAATGGCACAACATGCGGCAATGCGAATCACGCGCGGGTCAAACACACGCGTTAGGGCAAGCACACCGGTGTTCTCGCCATAGGTGGTGTTAGCCGGAGCGCCAAAGAGCGATGCGAGAATGGTCGCCAGGCCGTCGCCGAGCAGCGTGCGATGCAGGCCAGGATCGGCGATGTAGTTGCGCTCGCAGGTAGAGCCGATAGCCGAGATGTCGCCAATATGCTCGATCATGGTCGCGAAGGCCAGCGGCATGATGGTGATGATGGCCGTCGTGGCAAGACCGCTATCGAACTGCGGACCAAAGAGCGCAAACACGGTGTTGTCCCATACAATGGGCAGGCCGACCCACGGAGCGGCCGCAACGCCCGAAAAATCAACTTCGCCCAGTGCTGCCGCAACGGCATAGCTCACCACGACACCCAGCAAAATCGGCACGATCTTGACCATGCCGCGCCCCCAGATGTTGCAGATCACGATGACGGCCACAGCAACCACAGCGACAAGCCAGTTGGTCTGGCAGTTGGCGATGGCAGAGCTCGCCAAGATCAAGCCGATGGAAATAACGATGGGACCAGTCACCACCGGCGGAAAGAAGCGCATGACGCGCTTGGCACCAAATGCGCGGAACAGCGCCGCCAGCACCGGATAGAGCAGGCCGGCGCAGGCTACGCCCAGGCAGGCGTAAGGTAAAAGCTCCGTCTCGCCGTTGGGTGCAATCGCAGCATAGCCCGCGATGAAGGCAAACGACGAGCCCAGGAA
>CAKUHM010000151.1 GCA_934655835.1 uncultured Collinsella sp.
CATCGGCATATGCGTGCACGTGGTTGCGGTCGAAGCGCACGGCAGGCACCACCAGCGCACGATTGCGGTAAAGCTCGCAGTTGATGTTGCGGCGACGGTTCTCGCCGTACCACTTACGCTGCTTATCGAGAACGTTGTACAGATACGAATCGGCGCAGAGCGTCGCCTCCTGACCCAGATAACCCTGAATATAGCCACCGCCCGGGTTGGTGAACGAGGCAAAGGCGAGCACGGCCATGTCGCAGAACTGCGCATAGCCACGACCGTTGTCCAAGATGACCTGCGTGGCGGAGGCATCGAGCACGGTGACCTCGGGCAGAACCGGAGCGGGCTCCTCAGCAGGCGCGGACTCAGCTTCGGCGATTTCCTCGGCAGGCTCCTCGACGGGCTCGGGCGCTGCCTCGGTCTCGGGCACTGCCTCGACCTCGGCAGTCTCCGCGTCCTCGACGTCCTCGGCGACCTGCTCTTCGGGGGCCACAGCAGTCTGAACCTTGGCCTTCATCGCCGCGACAAAGCCGGCGGGCATGCCATCAAACTCGCGAACACCGGCAAGCGAACGCTCGATATCCTTGGCGAACGCTTCGGACACAGTCGCCACATGGCGCTCGGCGGCCTTGGCACGGGCCTCGCGCTTGGGATTGGGCTGACCCGCTCGGTTGGACCTGCGGTTACGGTTCCTGTTGTCGACGTCTGCCATAAGTGGTCACCTTTCCTGTCGCTGCCGCTATCGGCTTTTCCCATCCATGATACCCCGCCGCTACAAAAAAGACGGCCCCGCAGGACCGCCTTTCACATCGTTTTACCGCGTCCGACAAGAAACGCTGCAATCCCCCGCGCTAGTCGCGACGACCGAGGATGTTCAGGATGCGCAGGAACACGTTGATAATGTCCACGAACAGATTGGACGCCATGAGCACCGCATTGGGCAGCGTAGGCGGCACTGTCGTGGCAACATAGGTGTCGTAGCCAATAAAGCCGGCGAACACCACGATCACGATCAGGTCGGTGATGGTCTGCGAGACGCCCATAAACATCAGCACGATCTCAACCAGAATAGTGGCGAGCAGAATGCCAAAGCCGATGCCATATACGCGCTGGAAAAACTTGGGGAACGTCACGCCCAAGGCGCCAAAGACAAAGGTGATGGCGGCCGTGGCGATAAAGGCAGTGTTGATGGTGGGCAGGTCGTAGTTGGCAAGGCCAAACGACGCGGTCAGGCCAAAGGTACTCGCAAAGATTACGTAGCCCACAAGGGACAGACCCACGGACTGCTTGCCCGCAGCAGCCGACATCATGACCATGCCGACGATGGTTAAAATAAACGAGCCAAAGACCAGTGGCAGGGCGGCGCCGCTCATCATCATGCGGGCAAACGCCATGGTGCTCGTAAAGTAAGCACCGGCGCCCATGGCGCAAAAGCCCAAGAAGATGAGGGCGGACATGGCAAGATTGTACGCGCGCGGCGACATCTCCTTGGCGCGGCTTGCGCCGGTCTCGATGGGGCCGTTCTGATAGCCCTGGATATCGTTCATACTTCGTCCTTTCAAAAAGCGCCACAACAGCGCCGTAGGTGACAAGATTCCTGCCATTGTACCCGAATGCCGCGCGCTCTTACCCGCGGCGCCCGCCCTCGAGCGTGCGGTCAAACGCCCATACCCACCAACGCATCACGTGCGCCTGCGAGCCGTCCGCCCGCTCACGCGTTTGGTCCTCCAGATACAACTCGGTCGCATGTCCGCCAAAACGTACCTTATAGGTTGCCGTACGAATGCCGTGAACCGTCAGGCCAAACCCGGTGGTCGAGATAATTTCGTCGATCGTAAAGCAACGGCCGTCGACCCAGCAGACGGTGACCGGCACGACTTGTCCGCCCGCAAGGATGCGGGTCACAACGTCCACATACTGCTTGTGCACGCGCCGAGTTTTGCCGTCTGTCTGTCGATATTCCATGGCCCCTATTATCGAACGCATGTTTGCATATTGTAAAGCGAACAGACTGTGGTTTTGGGGTGTTGGGGCGCGCGCACGTGTCCTCATGGTGTGTTAGCAAAAAGAACACCCGCGGTCAACAGGGCTAATATTCATTTTTAGTGCCAAAAAATTCACTGCTCCCATCAGAACTCGGTAAAGAAACCCGCAGGAGGTGATACGATTTATCATGTTTCTGTAACGTGCCTGCAAACTTCGAGAAAGCCCATATATGGACGTAACGTTCTCAACCTTCCTCGGCCAGCTTGTGTCGAACCCAGTCCTTGCCGTCACCGTGATCCTCGCGCTCGGCGCCATCTTCGTCAACGGATGGACCGACGCGCCCAACGCCATCGCGACCTGCGTCACCACGCGCTGCATGCCCGCCCGCGCCGCCATCCTCATGAGCGCCGCATTCAACTTCTTGGGCGTGCTCATCATGACGCACTTTAACGCGAGCGTCGCCAACACCATCTCACATATCGTCGACTTTGGCGGAAACAGCACCATGGCACTCGCGTGCCTCTGCGCGGCGCTCTTCTCCATCGTCGTCTACGGCGCCACAGCGTCGCGTTTTGGCATCCCCACCTCGCAAAGCCACAGCCTTATCGCCGGCCTGACCGGTGCTGCCATCGCCCTCGGCGGCGCGAACAGCGTCAACGTCCACGAGTGGATGAAGGTCATCTACGGTCTGGCGCTCTCCATCGGTCTGGGCTTTGTCATGGGCTGGATCCTGTGCAAACTCGTCTCTATTCTGTTTGCCGCTGCCAATAGGCGACGTGCCAACGTCTTCTTTAAATACGCTCAGATCGCGAGTGCTGCGGCCATGAGCTTTATGCACGGCGCGCAGGATGGACAGAAGTTCATCGGCGTGCTCTTTTTAGGTGTCGCCTTCGCCAACGGCCAGACGAGCGTCGGCGACGCCGGCATCCCCATCTGGATCATGTTGCTGTGCTCGGCCACCATGGGCATCGGCACCAGTGTGGGCGGCGAGCGCATCATCAAGTCCGTCGGCCAGAGCATGGTCAAGCTCGAGAAGTATCAGGGCTTCTCCGCCGACCTCGCAGGCGCCGCGAATCTGCTGCTTGCCACCCTTACCGGCATCCCTGTGTCCTCCACCCACATCAAGACCTGCGCCATCATGGGCGTCGGCGCCGTCAAGCGCCTTTCGGCCATCAACTTCGGCGTGGTCAAGGACATGATGTTCACCTGGTTCTTCACCTTCCCCGCCTGCGGACTCATCAGCTTTGTCATGGCCAAGCTGTTCATGATGTTCATCTAGTCAAACCGAGCGTCCATCCGGACCGTAATACTTCGCCCACCCGTCTTCGCCTCGAAAGGACCCACTCATGGCAAAGAAACCCGATTCGTTCTACTTTGACAACTACGTCGCCTGCGCCGACCTTGCCGTCCAGGCCGCCGAGCTGCTTACCCAGATTTTCGAGAACTTCGATCCCGCAAAGATTCACGATATGCTCGAGGAGATGCATGCGATCGAGCATGCGGCCGACAAGAAGCACCACGAGCTCGAAGACGCCTTGCTCACCGCCTTTATCACCCCGCTTGAGCGCGAGGACCTGGACCTGATGAGCTGCTCGCTCGACACCGTGCTCGACCGTATCGAGGGCGTCGTGCAGCGCGTCTACTTCACCAACATCCAGAGCATCCATCCCGACGCCATCGTCATCGCCCACAAGGTGACCGACGCCTGCCGCGCCATGAAGGACCTGATGGTCGAGCTGCCTAACTACCGCAAGTCCAAGACCCTGCGCGAGCTGGTCATCCAGATCAACACCATCGAGTCCGAGGCCGACGAGCTCTATATCAACGCCATGCGCAACCTGCACGTCAACGGCAAGGATCCGCTCGAGGTCATCGCCTGGCGTGACGTGTATGCCTTCCTGGAGTACTGTGCCGACTGCTGCGAGAATGTGGCTGATGTTGTGGATTCGATTGTGATGAAGAACAGTTAATTGGGGGTACGTGTCCCGGCGGCGAAGGGCCGGCCACGGTTTGCTTTCTCACTCCGGCTGCTTTGCAGAGTCGTTCGAAAGTAAACCGTGGCCGGCCCTTCGCCTTACGTATCACCATTGGGAACTTTGGCTGATAGTTGTAGCGCAATGGAGGTTTGGCTGAAGGGACCTTTGGTACTCGTTCGGACACTTTGGCCCTTGATGAGCGTTTGGCTGAT
>CAKUHM010000152.1 GCA_934655835.1 uncultured Collinsella sp.
GGGCCCTTGGAGATTACCAGGTTCACCTTGGTGCCCTTGGCCTTCTTGGTGTTGCCGTTGGGCGTCTGCTCGGCGACTTTGCCCTCGTCGACGTCGTCGTTGTAGCTCTGATCGACGGTGCCAACCTCGAGGCCAGCCTCCTTGATCAGCTCCACGGCAGTCTGCTGGTCCTTGCCCAGTACGTCGGGCACCGTGACCTGCTCGCCGCCAAAGAGTCCCGTGGCAAAGGCCACCACAATGCCGATGACGGCAACGGCGGCAACCACGGCGGCGATGACCTTGTTCTTGTTGGACTTGGGCTTCTCGACCTCGTAGGAACCCGTGGAGCCCGAAACGGCGCTACGGGCGTTGTTCTGGCCGCTCACGCCCGAGACGGGACGAACCATAGCGCGCGTTGAGTCGGAAAGCTCGCGGGTCTTGGTGGCACCCAGGTCGCCGGCGGCACCGATGATGCGCGTGGGCTCCGAGACGTTGACGGCACGGCCGGACAGATAGCTGTTAAGCACCTGGCGCAGCTCGTCGGCTGTCTGGAAGCGGTTTGCCGGGTCCTTCTCCATGCACTTGAGGATGATGCGCTCCAGGTCGGCATCGACGCCGGAGTTGATCTGGCTCGGCGGGATGGGGAGCTCGTTGACCTGCTTGAGCGCGACCGAGATAGCGTCATCGCCGTCAAAGGGTACGCGGCCGGTGGCGCACTCGTACATGACGACACCCAGCGAGTAGATATCCGAGGTGGGGCCGAGGTCCTGGCCGCGGGTCTGCTCGGGGCTTACATAGTGGGCGGTGCCCAGCACGTTGTTATCCTGCGTGAGATGGCTGTTCTTGGCGCGCGCGATGCCAAAGTCCATCACCTTGATGTTGCCGTCGGGCAGCACCATGATGTTCTGCGGCTTAATGTCGCGGTGGATGATCTCGTGCTTGTGGGCGACCGAGAGTGCAGAGCTGATCTGCGAGCCGATCTGGGCGACCTTCTTGGGGTCGAGGGCGCCGTGGCTCTTGATGCCGCTCTTAAGGTCGGTACCGCGCAGGTACTCCATGACGATGTAATAGGTGTCGCCGTCCTTGCCCCAATCGTAGACACCTACGATATAGGGGGAGGAGAGGCCGGCTGCTGCCTGGGCCTCCTGCTTAAAGCGCGCGGCGAAGGTGGCGTCGCCAGCGTACTGCGGCAGCATGATCTTGACGGCTACCGTGCGGTCGAGGACCTGATCCTGCGCACGGAAGACGGTCGCCATGCCGCCTGTCCCCACCTTATCCTTGAGGAGGTATCTTCCCCCGAGGACCCTCTGTTCCATTCCTGCTCCTAACATAACTATTCGCTCAACGATGTGTGTAGTACCTACGATGTGGCCGCTGGGGCCGTGTGGCGCGTTGCCGCTAGCTCTTCGGCCGCGGCGCGCCTCGGGTGTCCGATTCGATCATGGGCATCACGCTCCCTGTGCGGCGAGCGCCGCGGTCAGGACGATGCCGGCGATCTTGGCCGCCTTGACGTCGTGTTGGTCGTAATCCTCCAAGGCCACCGAGATGGCGACCGTGGGTGAATCGTAAGGTGCAAAGCCGATAAACGTCGAGTTGACGTTGGTGCCGCCGGTCTCGGCCGAGCCGGTCTTGCCGGCAACCTTGACGCCCGGAATCTGGGCGTCGGTGCCGGTACCGGACTGGACGACCGCGAGCATGGCCTGCTTGACCTGCTCGGCCGTAGTGGCGCTGACGGCCTGGCCAAGCGAGCGGGACTGCGTGGTCTTGACTACGGTTCCGTCGGGGGCGAGTACCTGGGCCACGAAGAACGGGTCCATGACCACACCGCTGTTGGCAATGGCGGCCGCGATCACGCAATTCTGCATGACGGTGGTCTGCGGGCCGGGCGTGTGGTCCATGCCGACAGGCTGGCCGGCGCCGGCCCAGGCGGTCTCCCACTCGGTCATGAGCGACGGGTCGGCCATGATGGAGGCCGTGGAGGTCAGGTCCTGGCCGAGCTTTTGGCCGTAGCCAAAGGCGTTGGCAAACTGCACGAGCGTGTTTGCGCCAACTTCGTTTGCCACCTGGCCAAAGACGACGTTGGAGGACACGGCAAAGGCCTGCTGCAGGCTGATGGTGCCGTAGCTCTCGTTGGCGTAGTTGGTGACCGGTGCGTTGCCGATGTCCATGGAGCCAGGCGCCTCGTAGGTGCTCGTGAGGCTGGCGGTGCCGGTCTCGAGCGCCGCGGAAAGCGTGACGACCTTAAACGTGGAACCCGGGGTGTAGAGCGCGTCCATGGCGCGGTCGTACATGGAGCCGTCCTCGCCACCGCCCGACTGCAGCAGGGCATCGATGTTGGTGTTGTCGTAGGTGGGCGAGCTTGCGCACGCGAGCACCGCGCCGGTACGCGGATCCATGACCACCACGGCGCCCTTAAAGCCCTTGAGCGCCTGCTCGGCAGCCGTCTGGATGCGCGAGTCGATGGTGAGCTTGGCGGTGTTGCCCGGCTGGTTCTGGCCCGCGAGCGACGCGATAGCGTTGTTCCAGCTGGAGTAATCCTTGGAGCCGGTGAGCGTGTCGTTCATGACGCTCTCGACACCCGCGGTGCCGTACTGCTGGCTTACGTAGCCAACCACGTGCGCCGCCAGATTGCCGTTGGGGTAGGAGCGTGCGTAGGTGCCGTCTTCCTGCTGCAGCGACTCGGCCAGCGTCACGCCGTCGGACGTGATGATGGAGCCGCGCTGGATGTACTTGGAGCGGGCGATGGTGTGGTTGTTGGTCGGCATGTCCTGGTAGTCCTTGGCCTTGATGACCTGGACATAGGTGAGGTTGCCGATAAGGATGGCGAACAGCGCCGTAAAGGCGAACACGGCGCGGGTCAGGCGGTTGGCGAGCGCCACGCGGCCCAAAACGCCAGACTCGGGCGTGTCGAGCAGGCGGCGGCGCATACGCGAGCCGGCGGAGTGGCTACCGCGGCCGTAGGAAGATGCGTTGGCAAAACGCGTGCCCGTCGGGGCTGCGGCGGATGCGACCTGGTCAGGCCGCGCACGGCAAAGAGCATAAACAGGATGAGCACGGCGCCGCCGCCCAAAAGGCCCATCTCCTCGCCGATGGCCGAGAAGATAAAGTCGGACTCGACGACGGGGATGTTGTTTGCCATGCCGTTGCCAATGCCGACGCCAACCAGGCCGCCGTCGGCCAGCGAGTAGAGCGACTGCACGATCTGGTAGCCCTGGCCCTGGGCGTCCTTAAACGGATCGGCCCAGATCTGGAAACGCACCTGTACGTGTGACAGGAACTTGTAGGCGCCCACGGCTCCAACGGCCAGCAGCGCAAGGCCGATGATGACGTACGAAAAGCGTCCCGTGGCAACGTAGAGCATCAGCAAAAAGATGGTGTAGAACAGGACGGCCGAGCCCAGGTCGCGTTCGAAGACGACGACGAGCAGGCACACGCCCCACACGGCAAACAGCGGCAGCAGCAGGCGGAAGCGCGGAATCTTGAGGCCCAGGATCTTGCGGTTTGAGATGGAGAGCAGCTCGCGGTTCTCGGCCAGATAGCCGGCCAGGAATAGGACGATGAAGACCTTGGCGAACTCGCCGGGCTGGATGGTAAAGCCCGCGATGCGAATCCACAGCTTGGAGCCCGAGATCGTGGTGCCGATAAAGATCGGCAGCATCAGCAAAATGATACCGATAATGCCAAAGGTGTACTTGTAGCGCATGACCACGTCGAGGTTCTTGACCAGCGCGAGCGTTCCCACCATGAGCGCTACCGAGACAAACAGGATGATGAGCTGCGAGATGGCGAGGTCGGGGGCCAGGCGCGTCACGAAGGTGATGCCGATGCCCGAGAGCACAAAGACGATGGGCAGGATGGCGGGGTCGGCGCCGGGCGCCAAGATGCGCACGGCGATATGCGCCGCGGCGAAGGCGGCGAACAGGCCGATCGGCACGGCGAGCGTCTCAAAGGAAATCGTGGCGCCCGCGGTGAGCACGTACATCGCATAGAGCAGGATGACGGGGAACGCCGAGGCGATGAGCAAGAGCAGTTCGGTGTTGCGGCGACTCATAAGCGGCACTCCCTTTCTAATTCTTATCGGAGGCTTCGGCCTCGGCGGACTGTTCGG
>CAKUHM010000153.1 GCA_934655835.1 uncultured Collinsella sp.
AAGGAAAGCACTTAATGTGCTTTCCGTCTTGCGCAGGACTGTAGAGCAGCAAACTTAACCCCCGCCCCCAGCCCCGGAGACCCTCCCGGATGGCCCCAAAATTTTTTTCAAAAAAGTTGTTGCGCGCCGGACAGACTTCTGTGTATACTAATCCCCGCAGCGCACGCGAGCGGAAACAAACGCGAACGCCTGCCTGGGGAGTTAGCTCAGTTTGGTTAGAGCGCCGGCCTGTCACGTCGGAGGTCGCGGGTTCGAGCCCCGTACTTCCCGCCAACGCAATTAAAGCCACGTCTTCGGACGTGGCTTTTTGCGTTTGATGCACTTTGTTTCGGTAGAACGATCGCCCTGGCGCATCTTCGCCCAGAATCCCCGCCCCTTCGGGAACGCAAGTAAAATCTAATAAGCATATCTGTCTAAACAACAGCTTTGTTGCGCAACACCTGTTCAACGAGACAGGGGGTTAGGTTATACTAAATTGCACTGTAGGCCGCATCTGATGCATTTCGCTCCAAGCGCGGCACTCAGTGGATATCCGATTTACCATTTGGATGTCCTGCGGTCATTTAGCGTCTCGACACAAGCTCGGCCCCGGAGCTCGTTCGAGCTGTTCGTATTCCTTGAAAGGGGAAAAATGGACATATCGAGGAAGACTGATTACGCCCTTCGTATGTTGGCGATGCTTGCCGAGGATCCGGAGCGTTTGCTTTCTGTTCGCACTGCTGCCGAAGAGGTCAATGTCCCGTATTCGTTTGCCCGCTCGATTCAGCACGGTTTGGTCCAGGCCGGTATTGTGGAGAGCCTGCGTGGCGTCCACGGTGGCATGCGTCTCAAGGTCAGTCCGGACGATGTTACCATTCGTCAGGTCGTCGAGGCCGTTCAGGGCCCTATGGTTATGAATGATTGCACCGCACCCGATGGCGACTGTGCACGCATGGGCACGTGCTGCTATCATCCCCTGTGGGCCGGAGCCCAGGCGTTGATGCGCGATTACCTCGATTCCGTTTCGTTGGGCGATGTCGTCGCTCGCCGCCAGTTCCCGGCTGTCGATCCCAAATTCGCCGACCGCGACGCGTTTCCCGAGTACGCCGCCTGTGCATGTGCTTGCCGGGAGGAATAGCGCCGCATAAGGAGCATAGATATGATTCAGGACCCCTTTCGTTCGATGATTCGTTCGGAAGGGGTCCTGCGTTATCGCGACCTTCCGTGGCGCCGCACGCGCGATCCGTACATCATTTGGCTTTCCGAGGTCATGCTGCAGCAAACACAGGTGCCGCGCGTGGAGACGCGCATGCCGGCGTGGCTCGATCGCTTTCCGACCGTGCAGGCGCTTGCCCAGGCCGTGCCTTCCGATGTTTTGGACGCTTGGCAGGGGATGGGCTACAACCGACGCGCTCTGGCGCTCCACAAGGCCGCTCAACGGGTCGTAGAGGATTGGGGCGGGGAGTTTCCGCACGAGACGCGTGACTTGGTCGCTCTGCCTGGTATTGGCCCGGCAACGGCGCAGGGTATCCGGTCGTTTGCGTTTGACCTTCCGGGCGTGTATCTGGAGACCAACGTGCGCACGGTCTTTCTGCATCACTTCTTTCCCGATGTACCGGCTGTTCCCGATCGCGAGCTGGTGCCGCTGATTCAGGCGGCCTGTCCGGCGGCCCCCGGTGCGGCGACCGACGAGATCGCTCCCTTTGCCGTGCCGCTCGATGATGCCGATACGCCGCGCGCGTGGTATTACGCGTTGCTGGATTACGGCGCATATCTAAAAAAGACGTTGCCCAATCCGTCCAGGCGCTCGGCGGGCTATAGCCGTCAATCAAAGTTTGAGGGCTCGCGTCGCCAAAAGCGCGCGCATATCGTGCGTATGTTGCTGGCAGCGCGCGATGGCCAGCCGGCGGGGATTACGCTTGCTGATGCCGTGGTGGGCGTTAACGAGATGGAAGCGGCGGCTGGGCGTGGACCGGTCGAGCGCGAGCTTGTCGCGGGCATTCTGGCCGACCTGGAGCGTGAGGGCTTTTGCCGAGCCGAGGGCGATCGCTGGCTGAGCATCTAGCCTGTGCAAATCTGAAGAACAGGATTGTAAGGTTTAGATTTCCGACATGAGGGCATCCTAAAGACGAGGCCGCTCGAAGCCTACGGGCGGCATGCGTTGAAGGGAAGTACACCTATGGATTTTGAGAATTCCCAAACCAAGAAGAACCTCGAGACCGCTTTTGCCGGTGAGTCCCAGGCACACACCAAGTATCGCTACTATGCCTCCAAGGCAAAGAAGGACGGCTACGTTCAGATCTCGAACATCTTTGCCGAGACGGCTGGCAACGAGTCCGAGCACGCCAAACTGTGGTTTAAGTATCTGCACGATGGTGCCGTCCCCGACACCCTGGACAATCTGCGCGATGCCGCCGCGGGTGAGAACTACGAGTGGACCACGATGTACGACGAGTTTGCCAAGACCGCCGAGGAAGAGGGCTTTGCCGAGATTGCCGCAAAGTTCCGTGGTGTCGCCGCCGTCGAGAAGGCCCACGAGGAGCGCTACAACAAGCTCGTCGAGCGCATCGAGTCGGGCGAGGTGTTTGAGCGTGAGGGCGTGAAGGTGTGGAAGTGCCTGAACTGCGGGCACCTGCATGTGGGTGCCGAGGCGCCTGAGGTGTGCCCGGTGTGCAACCACCCCAAGGCGTACTTTGAGGAGCAGGTGGTGAACTACTAGCGCCGGCGGCGCGCTGCTGCGGAGCGAGGGGCGGGGAAATACCTTTCCCTCTCGCTCACGGCTCCGCAGAGTCGCGCGAGGCAAAGGTATTTCCCCGCCCCTCGCTCCGGCGTTGGGTCGTCGCGTGCTCGCTACATACAATCTGATTAGAAGTTTGCGTGCCGCCCCTTTTGGGGCGGCACGTTTTGTATGTGTGGGGGCCAGTTGGGGTGGCGCCGTTGCATAGGGGTACACTGGGTAGTGCTTTTGTTTGTTTACTGCCTGATATGGGGTGTTTTGGTATGGGTAAGAAGTCTCGGGCTCGGGTTGCTGCGGCGGGAACACGCAAGGATCCTGGCCGTCGGGTTGCCGAGGGTAAAAAGGCCGATCGTGCCGAGAAAGACAAGAAGGTCGGCGCGCATGCTCATCCTGAGTGGGCGCCTTATTTGAATTCGGCTAGTGAGGATTTGACTGCCAGACTGTTTACTTTGGTCGAGGTTATCTTGGGTGTGGTGCCCGTGGTGGTTATCGGCTTGTTCTTGGCTTCGAAGGATGCTGCGAGTGTTGATAAGCTTACCGAGGTCTTTTCTCAGGATCCCTCGATGGTGGTCACCTTTATTTCTGCGTGCTTGCAGCCGTTTGTGGCGTACATGCTGTATATGGTCTACCGCAAATACTGCGAGGGCGACGCTGGTTTTGTCGCCGGTAACCTGATCGGTCTTTTGTGCTCCGAGATCCTACTGCTCAATATCCCGGGTGTCATCGGTATGGGCATCTTGCTGTGGCGCGTGTGGCGCAACGTCGCTCCGCACTTTGAGAGCTGGCTGTTTGAGCGTCGTGTTGCGGGCGTACTGGCCGACATCGCCGGGTCGCTCGTTATCCTGGCCCTGGCGTTTATGTGCGCCACCGCTGCCCGAGGCCTTGCGGGCATGTAGTTTGCCTTCGCCGCTCCGGGCGTCAGACCCGCGGCGTATGCCTTTCCCTCTCGCTCACGGCTCCGCAGAGTCGCGCGAGGCAAAGGCATTTCCCCGCCCCGCGCTCCGGCGTTGAGTTGTCGCGTGCTCGCTACCGAAAAGCTGATAAGAAGTTTGTGTGCCGCCCCTTTTGGGGCGGCACTTTTTGTATGGGGTGGACAGTTAGTTCAGATACGTATAATTCGGGCGGTTTAATAGCTGGGTTTGGAGCCCTCGGAGGCTTGTTGGACCCCTTTAGATGACCTGAGGCGCTTGGTTTTGGGCTTTAAGCGCCCGTTTTGAGGGTCAAATTGCGCCAAGCGAAGCGCCCGAATGCAATTTGAGGGGGTTTGATTTATACGTATCTGAACTAACTGTCCAGGCGACTGCGTTCGGGGGCGGCGCGCTTTGCTTTGGTCCCTGTCTCCACAATTTCTGTCAAGCTTTTGGTTAG